>JAGBXG010000504.1 GCA_017629415.1 Pseudomonadota bacterium
TCAACTTCTCCGGACGCGGCGACAAAGACATGGATTATATTATTGAAAAATACGGCATCGCGCCCAAAGTGTGATCCCCTAGGAACGAAAAATCAACGTGGGTTCCAAGGAGCTAAGCACCGGCGTGCATTGCGAGCAGAGTTCGCATTGGGGGTAGGTGCGTATATGCGCGCGGCTATGTCGGACTTTGTCCGCCATACGCCTTGCGTTGCACGGCTATTTCGCTTCGCGAAATACGCCGCGCAAAAAGCACCGTAGAAAGTGTTGCCCCCACGGTGTACGCAAAGTCGCAAATCACTTACGAAGGGATGTACGACAGGAAAGCAGAATGGGATACAGGGTCCCATTTTGCCCCTAAACGTTAGCCTTTAGCTCCCGTTGAATCAACAAAACACGTAAGTTCCCATTGTGGGTTCCAAGGGGCTTAGCCCCTTGGCATGGTTTGGGACGAAACCCCAAAACTTTGCATACGCCGTGGGCGTTGCCACCTACCCCCCAAAAAAACCTTATTTCACGGTGTAAACGAAATCCCTGATAACCGCCATGTGCTGCATCTTATGGGCTCCCGAGTCATTGGCTTTAACCGGCGGAATATCAGCAAGTTCGCCCAGTTTGCTGTACACGCGAGAATCGAGCACATGCCCTTTGGGATAGCTGCGATCACCGATAACAACTGGTGTTTCGAGAGCGCATAAATCGGGGCTGCAAAGCAAATAATCGAGCTGTTTGTATCGACTGGCGTTGGTTTTGACACGTCCATTCTGATCCATTGGCCAATGATTATAGCTGCTGCCAACAACAAACATAGAACTCAAATGCTCGCGGATGGGGTTCCAACTCGGCTGATTGAAGTCGCCGCCAAGCATGATGTAATAATTTTTCTTATCTTTGGCGATTTTCTGTTCAATTTTTTGGCGCAGCGGTGTCATTTCTTCTTCATTGGCTGCCGTATAGAGATGCACACTGACGGCCAAAAGATCGCGATCACCGGGGATGTCGATCACTGCCCAATCCCATTTGCGATCGGAGACTTTGTTGGAAGTCCAGCCGCCGGCTTCAACAATGGGATAACGTGAAATAATGCCGTTGGGAAGGTTGCCTTTGCCGCGATAATAGACAAAATCTTCACCAAATGTGCTCTTTACAAAGCTTTCAATCGTATTTTTATAATAATTGAACTCCTGAATCAGCACGATATCGGGTTTCATGGCTTTCATCAGACGAATGCCTTCACCTTCATCATAAGACTGGTCTTCGCCGGAGGTCAGGTTAGCTGCCAGGAAGCGAATCTTAACATCCTGAGGCTCAACAGGCTTGGGCTCATCAATGTCAATAACCGTAATGGTAATGGGCTCAAATTTGCGGTCTTTGTAACAGGATTTATCGCATTTTGACTCTGTGCTTGTAGACGAAATGGCCAGACTGACGGTCTGATTGTCGTCATCTTCGTTGTCGAGATAGCCTTTGAGTGTCACGGTTTGCGGAATTTTCCAGTTTTCAGCTGTAAACGTTAAATCTTTAGGATAGGCGCGGACTTCCTGAGCATCGCCCGAGTTAAAACTGACTGTCACGGTACCGTCTACAGGAGCCATGGCCAAACGAAGTGTCAGCTCTTCCGTTGAACCGCCTTCATGTACACTCAGCGCGTTGGTGTTGAGCACAACACCGGGTTCCGGCACTTCGTCATCGAGACATTCAAAGAACATATTGGGCGTGGAAAGACCGTTAAAATTCTTATCATCGCTTTTGGAAGGCCCCAGTTTGACGCCAAATCTTTGATCTCCGTCCACCTCTTTGTCATCGACACCCGCCACTGTAATAAGCTGCAAATCGTTCCAATTTTCAGGAGCAAAGATGACTTCTTGGACACTGACTTTGCCTTCAGAAGCATCGCCGGACATGATGGGAATATGGACTGCTGCCGTCGGTTTGGCACTCAGGGCAATGCCAAAAGTCTGGCTGTCGCCCATTTCAGTGACCATATATTCGTCAGGTGCAAGTACCATGATATCGTACTGAAGTTCGCCAGTGGCGGCTTCTTTGACGAGGCATTTGGGATAGCCTAACGATGTCAGTTCTGTATTTTCAGGCGTATCATCGACATCGCAACCGCAAATCCCAGGAGCAGTTTTGTTCGGATTTTCGGGGCAAAAATCTTCTTCTTCAGCTGCTGGAACCTTGTTTTGAGGGTCTTCGATAGCAGGAGGATTTTGAACTGCCGTATCATCGGCTTTGTTAGCATCATTCTGAACATTCACGGCCACATCAGATTTGTCTGCATCTGCAGGCTTGGCAGATGTACGCGAAGCAGGCTCGGCACATGCCGAAAGACCGGCACTGATAACAACTGATAACAATAAAATACGAATAGAACGTAACTTCATCGAACTCTCCCTTAAATGCATGGCTGATATTTGCATAAGACACAATTTTTCATGTGCATAGAACGTCAAAAACTCATCATGGATTTATGCCTCACTCAGGCTTACGTCAAGCATGAACATAAATCGGAGGCCGCATCTGCCCCCCCCCAATAAACAGGATGCTTGCACTTCTTATGAACGCGTAAAAAATGTGTTATGAATAATATTCTACTTTTACATTTTATTTTAGAATATCATTCATGTATGCACATGTATACCAATGTCGTCATTTTCTTACATAATCCTACCAAAATTAACGCAAAACGATATCCTGATTGACATCCATGAATTGTAAGACTAAGAGTCAAAAGCTTACGCATGGTGAAGAAAATTCGCGTAGGTTAAAAACGCATTTTGGAGGTTATATTCATGACACGCTTCTCGAAGTCTCTTTGGTTGTTAGCTGGCCTTTTTGTGATTCCTGCAGTGACAGGTTGTAATGAAACTGTACCAGGAGAATCTGCAGAGTGCACAGAATCCTGTGAAGGTGGCATACATCTATATTGCACTGAAACAAACGAACAAAGATTCGAAGAATGCACATGTGATGCTGACGGCGTGAAATGTGTAGCCTCCGAACAACCGGGAAACTGTGTTGAATCCTGCGTCAACGGTGTTCACACTTTTTGTACTGACAACGGTACTTCGCAGGAAAACTGTACATGTGCAGCCGATGGTGTGAAGTGTGAGTCTGGCAATAATACGCCGGTCAATCCAAATCCAGATACACCGGTCATTCCCGATAATCCCCAGCATCCGGCAGCCACAACCGAATCATGCACGCCTCTTGCTATTACAGGCTCAGGTGCTTGTGAAGTCACGGGCAGCGGCA
>JAGBXG010000505.1 GCA_017629415.1 Pseudomonadota bacterium
CCTGCCTATCAAAGAGTGATATGATGCGTTATCAGTTTTTTATTTGACGCATCGGAAACCGAGGTCATTGGCACCGCTGTTGACGGGAGATAAGACGGTTGCCCCAATATTGATGTCGGCACGTTCAGAAAGATAGCTGCCGCCCTTGGTGTGATGTTTTTGTTTGTCTTGAGCATCAGCTGTAGAAGTCCATTCACGAACATTTCCGAGCATATTGAGCAAATGCCCTGGATTCGCACTTTGAACCCTGGCAAAGACATTTTCAGACTGTTTCGGGTTGATTTTACTGCATTCCTTACGAGTTCCAAAATGAATGGATTCACAAGTGACATTGACGTGTGTAATACCGTTGGTTTCACCGCCAAAGCGTGCTGCAGCTTCCCATTGTGCAACTGTTGGCAAAGTTTTTCCGGCAAACGTGCAAAATGCCAAAGCACTGCCATAGCCAATGCCGGTGACAGGCAGATTCAGATCATTTGGGATGGTTCCAAGCGGCGGACATTTTTGGGCTTCAACACATTTGAGATATTGATAATAAGAAACTTCGACCTGATCGACAGCAAATGCAGGCAATTCAACTTGCGTCAGTTCATTTGCTTGTTTTCCGCTTATCCAATGTTTAGAGGCTGGAATCTGGGTCATTATTCCTGTTTCGGTCTGAATTTCTTTCCAAATAAATCCATTGGCATCGGTTTCAGCGTATGAGGGTTCAACCAGATCGGATGAACCTGCCGGTGCCGGTATAGGGGCAGGTACAGGCATAGAGTGCTGATAACGGTAGTAAAATCCTGCTGCTGCAAGCAAAATAATGATGACAACAACAATTTTGAGCACCAGCGAAGACCGGGAACTTGCTTTCTTTTGAGTTTCTGAAGACGTGATGACAGGTTTGACAGGTGTTTGACGTTTAGCAGCCGTTTTAGAAACAGATGATGATATCTGTTCGGATTTTTTACTGGTTTTAGCCGGTTGTTTCGGTTCTTTTTGGGGCGTTGCCGCTGATTTCGAAGATTTGGAATGACTTGTTGAATCTTGTATCTGCGGATTTGAGTGGGGAGCCGCAGATTTGCCTGCAGATTCTGTTTTCATCTGCTCCGCAGAAGATTTGTTCGCAGATTCTGCCTTTACCTGTTCAGCAGAATCATTTTTTAAGGATTTGCCAACACGGCTCAGGCGCGTCGATGTCTTTTGACGTTTGAAGGTACGTGATGGGGTGCCGGGATCTGTGGCAACACGTTTTTCTTCTGCCAGCTTAATGATAGATTTATGGGATGGCACGCGAGGAATATGACCGTCTGATTCTGTTCGCGCCAAAGCATTTACTGGGGCTTGAGACGGAATTTCTGTATTTCCTTGCACACGAGATTTAGCCGTTGAAGGCGTACCAAAAGTATTGGATTTGTCGGAGGACTTGGCAGAAGTTTCTTGCTTTGTTGCAGCTTGTGTTCGCTCAGAACTGGGGACTTTTCCTGCTTCTGCTGCTTGTTTGGCCTTGTCTTGGGCCGCAGCACGTTTGGCAGCTTTGCGAGCAGATACACCCGATGTTTTAGCTTTGGGCGTTTCATCAGATGCCGCATCATCACTCATGGCTTTAATGGCGCGTTTGATCTTCTTTTGAAGCACGTCATTGGTCGGCACAATAGAAGTCCCTTCGTACGGATTCAGACGAAGCGGAATTTCATCATATCCGCCAAGTGAGAGCAGGGCACGTTGGAATGATTCTGCATTGGGATAACGATTGGCACGGTCTTTTTCCAGTGCCTTCATGACGATGGCTTCGAGACGATCGGAAATATCGCGGCGGTAATTGCGCATCGAAGGCGGACGCATCGAAAGTTGTGCTTTAATCAGCTCAAATTCACGATATTCCTGGAATGGGGTTCTGCCGCATAGAATTTCATATAACGTCAAACCAATGGCGTAAATGTCCGTGCGTTCGTCGACATCGCGTGCATTTTCAATTTGCTCAGGTGCCATATAACCAGGCGTCCCCATCTGGGAACCTGTTACAGTACGCTGTTCCTGTTCTTGAAGCAGCTTTGCAATGCCAAAATCCATGACCTTAACACCACGATAGAGATCGATTTTAGATTCCAAATCGCTGATCATAATGTTGGAAGGCTTAAGATCACGGTGAACAATTTTATTATGATGGGCAAAACCAATGGCATCTAAAATGACTAATGCGCTTGATACGGCATCGCGTTCTGAAAAAGGTCCGGCTTCCAGTTTCTGACTGAGTGCTACGCCTTCCACATATTCCATGACAATGGCCAATACGCCTGGAATGCCGCCATCTTTCTCACTGTCAATGACATCCAATACGTGAACAATATGGGGATGACGGACCGTTGCCTGTATCTTGGCTTCGGCCAAAAAACGTCGGCGCAGAATCTCAATACGCGCTTGTTTGGGCTCAAGAACTTTCAACGCATAGCGCGTGCCTAAAGTGCGATGATGGCATCTATAAACAACACCCATTCCGCCTTCGCCGATGACATCTTCAATGACATAGCAACCGCGAAGTACGGCTCCCGGCGGTAAAAGACCGTCAGGCTGAATGGAAAACGTCAGATCATTGCCGCAAAAATTACAAAAACGGCTCCCCGGCGGATTCAGTTTTAAGCACATTCTACACTTTTGATTCGACACAATAACTCCACAAATCGTGATGACAGGCGTCGCGCTGTTTCAGGGATGCCCCAAAATAAGCACTTCTATTATTTCACAATTGTGTCACATGGCAAATTTATCGCCATCAGTCCCTCTCTAGAGCCAATGAAACGGCAAACAACAAAGTACGGCATGACGCGATGACACAAAAATGCTACGCTTGGGACACTCAAGCGTTAAAAACTTGATTTTTCATGAAGTTAAAGCAAATTTGCGCCGCCTTATGGCTGTTTGAATCTTTTAACTTTTATTTTCGCCCCATTATGTTCATTGCTTTCTTAAAAGGCATGCTCGTTTCACTGGCATTCGGTATCCCTGCCGGCCCGATCGGTGTGCTGACTATACAGAAAACGGTCAAATACGGATTTAAAGCCGGCTTGATTACCGGCTTAGGATCTGTCATCGCCGATATCTTTTATGCAGGCATCGGGGTGTTCGGTGTCCACCTCATCCAGGATTTCATGCTCCGTCATCAGCGCATTCTCTCTTTATGCGGTGCGTTCATCATTCTTGGACTCGGTATCTGGATTGTCATGACACGGACGCGTCCGCCCAAAACTGTCTCCAGTACGGGAAGTGCTGCCGCCGGATTCCTTTCCTCAATGGCTATCGGATTAAGTAATCCTGCTACCATATTGGCTTTCTTCGTCGCCTTTTCCACGTTCGGCGTCGCCGAAGGACTCGGATTGGCCGGCTCGCTTATACTGCTTGCCGGCGTCGTCGCTGGCGCTGTCCTCTGGTGGACTCTGCTCGCGGCTGCTGTCGTCAAATGGAAAAGCAGAATGACCGAAAAATTCTACCAGAATCTTAAGCTCTGCTGCGGCATCGGACTCCTGCTCTTCGGTATCGGGATTGTCATTAAAGCCATCTTCTTTACTTAAATCCTAATACAGCATACCCTAACGCACTAATATGTACTCCAGTTCTCGCGCTATCTTGTTGACACAAGATAGTAATGAGTGTAGGCAATATCCGGTTTTTTGTGCCTTAAACGTGAGGTTTTAATATGAAATTCTATCAATGGTTGACAATCTCCCTCATGGCCATGTGCTTATGCACAAACGCTATGGCGCAGGATAATGCGGATGACACAAACGAGGATAAAAATATCTACGATGGCGATTCGTTTACTATCGTTCCGCCTGCGAATTGGCTCCTCGTTTCGGGAAACCTCGATCCCAAAGATGTCGCCAAATTGCCTGAAAATGTCAAAGAACATTACACGCAACGCAACACTGACGTGATCTTCATGGATATCAATTCGCCTGATGCCGAGGCGAAAGGATTCAAAGACAGCTTGAATATTGTGACCATTAACGAGCCCATCCCGCTTAACGATGAACTCGTCAAAGAACTTTCCACTGTCTTGAAACAACAATACGAGTCCATGTTCGAAAAATTTGAACTCGAAAATATTGAAGTCACCACGCTCAGAGATAAAAAAGTCCTCAGCGTCAAAGGCGGATATACCGTCATGAGCTATAAGGTCAAAATGGAACAAACCCTCATTCCCGCTAAAAATGAATCGCTTGTTCTGACCTGCACTTATGAAACAGAAAAAGATAATGCAGACAAAATTATTAACGCATGCCGTGAATCTGTGGCTTCATTGGTTTTGAGCGAATAATTTTTTCGCGCGGCTATTGGCCTAAAAACAATATCGCCGCGTCGTTTCATGACATATTCCCATGACTTGGGATGACAGGCCAATACGCCTGCGCAAAGCCGGGCTATCGCGCCGCCCTGTTCCAGGGACGGCACGATACGCCGCGGCTTTTTTTTTATTTTTAACTTTAATTCTAGCCTTTCGGGCTCGAAAACTCAGCCCTTCGTATGCCTGAAGTACGGTGTATGCAATGTCGCAAATCGCTTATGAAGGGGGTGCGACAAGAAAGCTGCGGGATACAGGGTCACATTTTGCTCTTAAACGCAAGTAATCGGTATTCGTTTGACTTTCAAAAAAACGTCAAATCTATTGTGGATTCCTAGGGCTGAGCACCCTGGCGTAGTTTGAGGCGTAGCCCCAAAAGAACTTTGAGAATGTCGTGTTTTGGGGAAAAAGAGCAAAGCTCCATCCGTATTTTACGCCGCGTATGCGCATGCATAGCGGCGTTTGCGGCGCGTATGCCGCCAAAGGCGGCATAGCAAAGCCACCTTAGTTATCCCATTCCGGCATGCGATGACCCAAATACAAGATTCCAAGCTTAGGCATATACGCCTGAATGCGCACAAAAATCGTCTGACACAGTTCCGGCTCCAACTCGCTTGCCATTTGATCAATGACCAGCAGTTTGGGATTGGAAGCCAGTGCGCGCGCTAACATCACACGCCGTTGTTCGCCACCGCTCAACCGCGAGCCGCGCTCCCCAATGGGAGAGTCTTGAAAACGAGCCGCTAAATCCTCAAGCGCGCAAGCATGAAGCAAAGCAGAGTAGTGTGATTCGTCCAAATTTTCTGTCATAAGGCCAATATTTTCGCGGAGACTGCCATCGAAAAGCACGTTTTCCTGCGGCACAAATCCAATGCATTCGGAAGAGGCATCCGGCAGAGAAATGGAACCGCCATTAATGGGGTAAAGCCCTAAAATGCAACGTGCCAATGTCGTTTTTCCGCCGCCGGACGGCAAAAGAATAGCGTGTCGTTCGCCTTCATGAATGATCAGACTTTTTTCGTGCCAAACCTCATGATTTTCAAAGCGGAATGACAGTTTGTCCAGACGCAAAATTTCAGGCGATGTGGCATGTTGAAAGATGGGAGGCATTGCCGGAGGCAAAGTTTCAATCGAATCGGAACGCATTCTGCCTTCGAGATAATGTTGCCATGCGCCGAACAGTCCTGTGCTGCCGCGTAAAAGCGTAAACAAGCGTGCCAAATACAGCTGAAATCCCAAAAGTGCCCCTATGGAAAGCGCATCATGAATGACCCAATAGCCACCAAGTCCAAAAACAGCAATGAGAACAAGAGCTTGCAAAAAATCATAAAAAGGTCCTTGAACGGCAAGCTTGAACTGCAGCAAATAGCTGGATTCTTGGCAAGATGATGCAATTTCATCCAATTGGCGACAAAATTTGTTGTTTTGATGAAGAGCACGAATCGGAATGATGGCTTGAAATGTATCGACAAGATGGCGGTATAGGGATTCTTGGTTTTCATAATCCAAACGAGCAGCAGGACGTATCCGTTGTTTCAGCCAAAGCCAAAGCAAGGCAGCAATCGGCAGAATACTAAAGCTGCAAAGTGTAAGGACGGGTGAAAGCGCCAATAGAGCGAATCCTGTGCCGATCGTTGTTATCAGCAGAGGGATGCCTTGCAAATACAGCGTTTCTAGGAAATGCCGTTCACTGTTTGAAGCAAACATCATTTGGCCAATGGCGCTCCCTTGGGCGATATCGGGAAGCATCCGAAGATCGGCCTGCATGATATGTGTGTACAACGATTTGAGACGATTTTTTTCAAGCTGGAGACCATATTTAGATATGGCGCATGTTCCCCAAAACCGCATAAATCCCGCAAGAGCCTGAGCCCCAGCAGCAGCAAGAAGCCAGTTCCATAAAACATCAAGATTCCCGGCAGCGATGCCTGCATCCATGACTTGTACGAGGCACCATGGTACCAGAATGCTCATACTTGCTGAGAGGGCAATGCCCAAACTGGGAACCAGGCATTGACGATGCCAAAAAGAGCGCAGATACGTTTTGGGGGAATGGGGTGAGGACAAGGCGTGAGTAGGCATTCTTGAAGATATGAATGAATCAAAGATATTAACAAGCTTGTGTATTTATAAAAGATATCTTTGATAGCGTTCTGTAGAGATACAAATCATGACCTAAAAAAAGCGGGGCTGAATACCAGTCCCGCTTTTGAATGATTGAATGTGTGATTATTTGCCTTCGCGTTCTTGAACCGCTCTGAAGTCATCCATCATCATTTCGAAGACTTTTTCACAAACGGTTTCAAAGATATATTCCGTATCGTAGGCAGGTCTTGTGCCGATAGTTCCGGCAGGAACAGTACCTGTTGCGCTGGAAGACATATCGGTTTGGCCTGAAGATTTTTTGTCTTTGCTGCTTTCGAGGGCAAAAGACATGCTTGAACCGCTGCCGAAAGCTTGTTTGACGCGATCTTCCATGGCTTCGGCGGCCTGTTCTTTGGCTTCAACAGAGTCACCGGCATTAAAGTGTGAAGTGTGCAGCAATTCGTGTGCGAGCAAGCCGAGGCCTTCCGGGGTATTGAAATCGAGTTTATTTTTACCAAGGAAGATATTTTGACCGAGGGTAAAGGCGTGGGCTCCCATGGCTTCAGAAGCCATAGCAGCGACAGGACCCGAGAAGATCTTAATGTTAGAAAGATCAAAACCAAGGAATGGAGAAAGTTTTTCCTGAACTGAGGCCGGAAGTCTCATGCCTTCGCCTTTGAGGGTATTTTCGATGGCGCCGGCACCCATGCGGCCGGTTTTGATGAGTGAGCTTGTATCGGACTTCATATTTTTCAGATCGTGACGGCTTTCGACCCAGTCTGAAATAATGTTTGCTACGCGAGCATGAGGATCATCACTCTTGGGTTTGATTTGTCCTGATTCGTTGGCAAGACCTTGGACTTTATCGGAAACACGTCCGCTCATTCCGGAGTCAAATTGATTTTCGATAATTTTGACGAGTTCGAGATTGGCTGCACGCAAATCGAGGTCACCGAATTTCTTACGGAGAGGACTTGAACCTTCGCCTTTAAGTTTGATGCCGGCGACACGGTACAAGGCCGGCAGCATTTCATTGGCTTGTTTATTATCTTTACTAAACCGCACGCGTTTGAAAAGTGGGGCATTGGAGGCACCATCCATTTGATAACGCGGGGCTACAAACCCCATGTCAGCGCGAACAG
>JAGBXG010000506.1 GCA_017629415.1 Pseudomonadota bacterium
AACGCGAGTTCATCTTCTTTGGCGGGAGAACTGCCTGGGAAAAGTGTGGCGTTAGGGGCTAATGCGGCGTTTGTATTGGGCTGTTCGAGGGGAAGGTTTGTCGCATTATTCAATTCGTCGGCGAGGGCATCATCGACCGAAAAATCGAATTTATGGAATCGTTCCGAGAGGTTATCGTTTGGGACGGCATCGATGGGTTTAGGTGGTGTGGCGCCTTGTAGTCCTTGTAAATCGAGCATTTGCGAAGCTTTGCGCATATCGAATGCTTGCGAGCCGCGCATATCGAATGACTGCGAGCCGTGCATATTCATGGCATTGGCATTTTCCATGGCGAACATATCGCTGGCGTGTTCTGCGCTATTTTCGATTTCGTTTGTTTTGACTTTTCGGCGCATGGCCATGCTTCCTGCGGCATGATTTTGGGTTTGTGTGCCGCCGGTTTGTTCGCAGTAACTGCGGATATCTGCGAGCATGTGGCCGTAATCGAGTTCGTCTTGCGGGGTCAGGGCGTGCATTTGCAGGTAAACGGCGTAATCCTGACTGGTGGCTTTATGGACATCTTTACATAAAAAAGTGCAGAAATCTCTGCAGACTTCTTGAGTTCTGGCCACTTCATACGCTGCCAGATCGCCTCGGTTCATCAGAAATGTGCCGAGTTCATCGACAATGGTTTCGACAAGTGTTTCAAAGGGATCGTTCCAAGCCATGGGGATTTTGCCGTATAGAAAAGTGTCTATAAAAAGCGTTGATAAAACAAGGCATTTCTGTCCGATATGAGGCATCATGACAGTGAATATGCAACATTTTATAGTACCACAAATCCCTTAAAATCCAAACTGTTGCCCAAAATTCCGCACGAATTATGGCATGTGAAGTTTTGTCATGGCCTATGCATGGGCTTTGCCCAGCATACGGCCATGCCGCGGCGGCTATCGGACTTTTGTCCGATACGCGCCGCTTTTGGGTCACGGTGTACGCAAAGTTCTTTGGGGCTCCGCCCCAAACCCCGCCAAGGGGCTGAGCCCCTTGGAACCTGCAATGGATTTGACGTTTTTGTGAGTTAGCCGGGTAATGATAACACTCGTTTTTTGGAAAAATGGGGACCCGCTCCCCCATTTTTCGTTCCCGCGACATACCCCTTCGTAAGTCTTTTGTGACTTTGCGTACGCCGTGGCTTTTGGGTGGGCTTGAGGGTTATCTTAGGGGGACAGGTATAAAAAATGCGTTTATATTAGACTCAAATGTTTGTGTGTGGTAATTACACCTACATGTGTTCCACGTCGATTTGATGTCGGGAGTATGGAACAAAATTCGAAGTCTATGGCATTTATTCCGCGCTGTATGTTAAAATATGAGTTCGGAAGTGAATGAAATTCCTTTTTGAGGAATCTCTTGAATCTTATTGCTGTTTGTCAGTTTTATGCCGTCAGGCTTCACATTAAACGATAAAATCCGTGTAAGGAGACATAACGTGGACAAGTCAGATTTGATGTCAAAAACGGTAAAGGAGCTGCGCACAGAAGCGGAGCGCCTTGGAGTCAAGCGTTTGAGCGCTTTGAAAAAGAATGAACTTGTCGATGCGATTTTGGCTGCTTTGGCCGAGCAGGCGGCTCCCAAGGCTGCAGATAAAGGCGACAAGAAAGTGAGCGGCAAGGCTGTGAAGGCAGCTGAAGCTCCGAAAGCAAAGAAAAGTGCGGCCAAAGCGGAGGCTGATGCCAAGGCTGAGGATTCGGATAAAAAAGCCGCCAAAGTCGAAGATAAGGTTGAAGATAAAGCAGAAGGCAAATCTGCGGCTGACAAAGCGGGCGATGCAGATAAAAAAGCAGCGGCTAAGAAAAAGCCTGCCAAGAAGGCGGTCAAGTCTGTCAAATCGGGCAAGAGTGCTGATAAAGCGGATGAAGCTGCTGAACTTGAAGAAGAATTAGAGGAAGAAGCTGCTGACGAAGAGACAGAGGAAGTAGAGGAAACAGAGGAAGCAGAAGCTGTTGAGCCGCCGCCTGTTGAGCCTGATTCTGTTTATATCGATCGCGGTGCCATTCTTCCCGAATATGTGCCTGGCACGTGTCTTTATGCGCTTGTGCGTGATCCCGGCACATTGTTTGTGTATTGGAATGCCACTTTTGAAAGTGATCATGGTTGGTTGCTGACAGCTTATGATGCTGCAGGCAATGAACTTCAGTCATTCCGGACACCAGCACGCCGCAACGGACGTGGTTATTTCCGCATTCCGACGGCTCGTGTGGCTCGCGTGACGCTTTCTATTGTCAATGCGGGCGGTTCCAGTGATGTGAAACTTGAGTCTAGAATTCGTATTGCAGAGCAGTTAGGTATTGCACAGCCGCGTCCTGCGTATGATGAAAGATGGGTGGATTTTGGCAGTCGTGAAGTCGTCTATGAGGCACCCGCCCCCGGACGTGCACCTGCATTTGGTGAAGTCTATCAGAGCATGACAGGCGATGGCATGACAGGCGGCGGTTTTGATCGTTCTGTCGAAGTCCAGGCTAATCAAGGTGCCTTGATTCCTGGTACATCGCGTTTTGGTGTTCTCGGTGCACCCGGTTCGTCGGATACGCTTGTTGGCAGTTCTGACAGTATCGTTCGCCGTCGTTCATAGGTCTGAGTTTTCATTTCATGCGTCCGGCTTGAGCCGTTCATAGATATAAGGATGACTTTTTTATGAGTTTACAAGGCTATCTCAGCATCGTCCTGCATGCGCATCTTCCGTTCATTCGCCACCCTGAGTATCCCGATTTTCTCGAGGAAGATTGGCTTTTTGAAGCCATGACTGAAACATATATTCCGCTTCTTCGCATGATGCGCAGACTGATGGATGACGGTATTTATTTCAGACTCACGATGAGTTTGACACCGCCGCTTTGTGAAATGCTGGCCGATCCGATGTTGCAGGAACGCTATGTGCATCATTTGGAAAGACTTTCAGAGCTTGCAGAAAAACAGCGTATTGCCAAACAGGGGACGCCGTTCCACGATGCTTCTGCATCGGCAGCTTATGAGCTTTCTGAAACCAAACGTCTTTTCACCGAGGAATGGAACCGTCAGCTTTTGCCTGTGTTCAAGGGATTCCAGGATGCCGGTGTTCTTGAAATCATTACTTGTGGCTGTACGCACGGTTTCTTGCCGCTCATGGCCACCGATGAAGGCCGCCGTGCCCAGATCAGCATTGCCGTTAACAACTATCGCAAACACTTTGGCCGCGCGCCTCGCGGGATTTGGCTCCCCGAATGTGCATTTGTGCCTGGCATTGATGCTATTCTTGCCGAAAACGGCATTCGTTTCTTCATTCTTGAATCTCACGGTTTGACCCAGAGCAATCCGCCCTCCAGATATGGTACGAGCCGTCCGATTGTGACGCCCAGCGGTGTTGCGGCTTTCGCGCGAGATCTTGAAAGCTCCAGACAAGTTTGGAGCGCTGAAATCGGCTATCCCGGTCATCCCGATTATCGTGAATTTTATCGCGACTGCGGTTTTGATCTGCCTTATGCCGAAGTTAAACCTTATCTTCACAGCGATGGTTTGCGCCGCAATACCGGTCTTAAATTCCACCGCATCACCGGCAAAGTGGCACTTGATAGAAAAGAACCGTATGTGCCTGCATGGGCCGCAGATCGTGCTGCCGAACATGCTGGAAACTTCCTCTTTAACCGTCAGGCTCAATGCCGTTATCTCAAAGAAGTACTCGGCACAACGCCGCACATCACTTCGCCTTACGATGCTGAATTGTACGGACACTGGTGGTACGAAGGTCCCCAGTTCCTCGAAATGCTCATGCGCAAAGCCGCCTGTGATCAGGACGAAATTCGCATGATTACCCCCAGTGAATACCTCGATATTGAGAAAGTACATCAGGAAGTTATGCCTTGTCTCTCCAGCTGGGGTGCCAATGGTTTCTTCGAAGTTTGGCTGAATGACGGCAACGACTGGATTTATCCGCATCTCCATTGCGCTGAGGAACGCATGGTTGAGCTTACACGCATGTTCCCCAATGCCGATGGCGATCTTCGCCGCGCCCTGAATCAGGCGGCTCGCGAACTCGTGCTGGCTCAGGCTTCCGACTGGGCATTCATTATCACGACGAATACCTCTGTCGAATACGCCGAAAAACGTACGCGCGATCACATCTCAAGATTCAATGGCATCTATCACCAGATCATGGAAAACAGACTTGAAATGAACTGGATTGCTGAACTTGAATGGAAAGATAATATCTTTGCTGAAATCGATTATCGTGCCTATGCGCCTGTTAACCGCAGAGCACAGGCCGGTGCCGTTTACACTTCAAACTAAATCTTTTAAAAAAACAGCGGCCTTAAAAAGCCGCTGTTTTTTTGTAAGGACTCATACGCCATTTCGAGCGGCAAAATACTTTTAAAAATACTTTTAAAACATTTGGAAACTGACTTCATAAGGTTCACGCTATGCTTTCGCAACTTCTCGCGACAATAGAATCGCGTTTGGCATTACATGCCGAAGATAACGCCGCATCGCTTGATGAAGCACATGCGGCGTTTTTTCATTTTATTCATTTACTGGAATCCGGTCAGGTGCGTTCTGCAAGCCCAGATCCCGATAATCCCGACATTTGGCATTGCGATTTGCGCGTTAAGAAATTGATATTGTGCGGTTTCAGACTTGGGCATCTCATCGAATCTCAAAGCCACGAATTTCAGTTTTGCGATAAGCATAATCTCTGGCCCAATGCACAAAAACTTGTCGAAAAAAAAGTGCGCATTGTGCCCGGCGGCACTACTGTTCGGCCTGGGGCATGTCTTTGTGCCGGTGTCACCATCATGCCGCCTGCGTATGTCAATATCGGTGCATATATCGGCAAAGGTACCATGATCGATTCACATGCTCTCGTCGGTTCATGTGCGCAAATTGGATCCGGATGCCATATCTCTGCAGCAGCACAGATTGGCGGTGTGCTCGAACCCGTGGGGGCACTGCCTGTCATTGTTGAAGACAACTGTTTTGTCGGCGGCAACTGCGGTATTTATGAAAGCACCCACGTTCATAAAGGGGCTGTTTTGGCTGCCGGGACGATTCTGACACGTTCGACACCGCTTTATGATCTCGTCAATGAAACCGTTATTCAGCCTGTCGAAGGGATTTTGCATGTGCCTGCCAAAGCCGTTGTCGTTCCAGGAAACCGCGGTTTAAATTCTGCTTTTGCCAAAAAACACGGTTTGTCAGCTTACGCACCGCTGATTATCAAATATCGTGATGATAAAACCGATGCTTCTGTCGCACTCGAACAAGCTCTGAGATAACGCAATGCTCCCTATTGTTCCTTATCTTTCAGAAATCATGGCGGCACCGGATAGAAATCGCATTGTCATTGCAACACCGGGCAGTGGTAAAACGACATGTATTCCGCCAGCATTGGCCGAAACGGGCGGAAAAGTGCTTTGTGTGGAGCCCAGACGTTTAGCATGCATAGGTGCTGCTTCGCGGATTGCACGTGAAAGACAGGAAAAAATTGGGGAATTTGTGGGGTATCATGTCCGTTTAGACAGAAAAATATCCTCTCAAACACAGCTTATTTTCCTCACCACGGGCATGATGCTGCAATATTTGTGCGCCGATCCGTTTCTTGAGGATGTTTCGTGTGTCATCTTTGACGAATTTCATGAACGCAGCATGGATGCCGATATCGCCTTGGCCATGATGCGGTATTTGCAGCGTGAAGCACGAGATGATCTTCGAATCATGATCATGAGTGCAACGATTGAAGCAAAAAATATTTCGGATTATTTGGGGGAATGTCGAACTTTTGATATTCATGCTCCCATTTATCCGCTTGAAATTCGTTATATGCCGCATACCTTTGGAATGCGTCCGAACGATTATCTGCCGGCGGTTTTAGAGGCATGCCGTACATGTATTTCTGAAAAACCGGGGGATTGTCTCGTGTTTTTGCCCGGTCTTGCAGAAATTCATGCAGCTATTGCAGCTGCATCCCCTGAGTTTGGAGCCGATTTCGACTTATGTGCATGTCATGCTTCATTGCCGCTTGAAGAACAGCATCAAATTTTAAATCCCAAGTCAGAGCGTCGGCGCATCATTTTTAGTACAAATGTGGCCGAAAGCTCTTTGACGATTCCTGGGGTTCATGCTGTTGTGGATGCCGGTTTGGTCAAGCGCAAATTTTTTGATTCCGTCTGCGGTTTGTCGCGTCTTGAAACACAGCACATCAGCAAGGCATCTGCGGACCAGCGTGCCGGACGTGCGGCGCGTCTGGGACCTGGGTTGTGTATCCGGCTTTGGAGTGAAACGGCGCATCAGCAGCTGCAGGCGCAAAGTTCTCCCGAAATTGATCATCTTGATTTGTGTCAGGCTTGGCTTCAGATTGCAGCATGGGGACTTGAATCGCCGCAAACACTGGCATTTTTGACGGCACCTGCCAGCGGCAGACTCACTGATGCACGCGATTTGCTGCAAAAACTCGGGGCGATTGAAGGCGATGAACTGACAGAAATCGGCCGGCAGATGGCGGCATTACCCGTTGAACCAAGGCTGGCACGTTGGCTCATTGCCGCCAAACAGCTGCATTGTTTGAAAGAAGCTTCTTTGTTGGCGGCATTTCTCTCCGAAGCTTCTTATCGACGGTCTCAGCGCAATTTGTGGCCCGGTACAGACCTTGCGGCAGATTTCGAAATACTCAAAAAAGAAATTCGAAAACCTGAGTTCAGCCATCTTCGGCGCATTGCCGATGACATTTTTGAAAGTGCTCGCGATATTTCGCTATCGGATGAAACGGCAACTCAATATCCGCCGCTTGAGGCCATGGCTCGCGCGATGCTTTCGGCTTATCCCGACAGGCTGGCGCAACCACGTCCAAGCAAGGAAAAATTCACAGAATCCGATCCGCGCCGTAATACCCAGCCTATTTATGCGCTGATGTCCGGTAATCGCGGCGTCGTGATCCGCGAAGCGCAAACGCTCAAAGATGCCAAATTCTTTATCTGTGCCGATCTCGATCTCGTGAAAGGTATCGAAAGAGCCGCCAATACTGTTGTCAAGGCATTTCCTGTCGAACCGCGCTGGATTCCATGGCAGGATGGCGTCACGGCACGTTATGAAGAAGACAAAGACCGCGTTGTCATTGCTCAGGCCGTTTATTTCGATATCTTCCGGCTTCGTGAGACGTTTTTACATGACGAAAAATACAATGCACTGCGCTATCAAACGTTGTTGCAAGCCGCGCAGAAAAAACCACTTAAAGCGTTAAATTTAAAATCTGATGCATGGTCTCAACTTAAATCAAGATTAGAATTCATTAAAAAACTTGATAATTCACTTCTTATTCCGGAACTTGATATCGAATGGGCAGCTTCATTTTTGCCGGATATGTGTCGTCATGCCGAAAATTTCGAGCAGCTTCAGGCTATGGATCTCAGCCGGTATGCGTTAAAAAATTTCGATTCGAATGTCACTTATGCCCTTCAGAGGCTTGCTCCCGAACGCATCAAACTGGAAAATGGCTTTGAAACTGCTGTGGATTACACGCAAAATCCGCCTGTTGTCAGCGTCAAAATTCAGAAAGCTTTTGGCACTTATCGCCTGCCTGCCGTCGGAGGCGGAAAAATTCCCGTCATGATGCATCTGTGTGCGCCCAATGGTCGTCCGGCGCAAGTCACGCAAGATTTGCAGAGCTTTTGGACTCAAACATACACCGATGTCAGAAAGCAGCTGCGCGGCCGTTATCCCAAACATGATTGGCCTGAAAAAGCCCCGTAATTTGGGTACTTTTTTAGGGGACCCGTCTATGCGCATGCGCGCATACGCCGGGACTGGCTTTGCTATTTCGGCCCAAGGGCCTCAATACGCGCCGCCATCTTGCGGCATGAAATCAGCTGTGTCATAAGTGCCTCAAATTTGAGGTTATGCGGAATGGAATACAAGGTTCCATTTCGCTTCAAAAGTGACGTAACCAGTATCCATCTCACCCACCAACAACGTAAGTCCCCATTGTGGGTTCCAAGGGGCTGAGCTTCTTGGCTGGGTTTGGGGCTCGGCCCCAAAAGCCCTTTGCGTACACCTTGGGGATGAGTCCTAAGGAATGTCTGAATAAAACTCGGGCGGGGCGTTGCGGGGCGCCGTCCCCGCATCGGGGGTAGCCGCGTATTTGCTTGCAAATAGCGGCGTAGGGGGC
>JAGBXG010000507.1 GCA_017629415.1 Pseudomonadota bacterium
CCCGCTCCCCCCATTTTTCTTCTCCGCAATATACCACTTCATAAGTGATTTGAGACTTTGCATACACTGTGGGGGCTATGCCTCCCCCAAAATACGACCTGCAGATGCATCAAAAAGGGAGAAATTTTGTATCATTGCCATTGAACCGCATAATATAAGATGTGGTGTTGTGCGCTTTTAGCGCACTAGCCACACCGCGCGAGCGTATGGAGGCGGCGAAGCCGACGACATAGCAAGCGCACCTTTAGTTTCGACAAAAATCTCGCGAACAGATAGCTAAATTTGTCTGTACGCATGCTTATAAGCAGGTTCAAATAGGCCATGGTATTTACCATTCTCATCATTGACAATCGCAAGACATATGAAAATTTTGAAGCCTATCGTTTTATCTTTCAGCCGTATATTGCGGCAGGAAAGATGGCGATTTGCCTTTGGAACGAAGACGGCGACAGGGTGGAAACTGCTTTGCCGCGGCTGAAGGAGTTAACGCGAGATCGGGATACCTGGCGAGCTATTGTGGTGAATCCGGATGGCTTCAATGAGGAATATCAAAAAGTGATGAGAAGCCAGAATCCGTTTGATTATTCGGAGATTGACAAGGAAGACGGTCCGCATGAAAGTCCGATTCCTTTGGTGCGTTTGACCCATATTTTGGGCGGATATCCTTCTACTCCCCCTAAAACCTTTGAAGAAGCGTTTGAATGTTACGAAAAATCTGAAAATGACGATTGGGATGACGGCTGGAATGACGATTGGAGCAGCCAAACATTCGAACATGCGTTGAAAAGTCAGACATTGCGTCACGATGAACTCACAGAAGAAGATAGAGAAAAATATACATTAAAATCTATTTATATCGAAACAAGACATCATGAAGATATTTTAAAGGGTTATCAGGAACTGGCTCAAAAATATGATAGTTTAATTTCAAAACCCTGCGAAATATTATTAACCGGATTGCGTCATTATTATCCCAATGACAAACTCCGGCTTGAAGAAGTTTGGAAAAAACCGCATGAATCGGCAAGTTCTGCCTTCTGCGAACGCAATAAATATCCCGGAAATTGCAGATTTTTATTTGCAGAACCCACGCATTATGACGAAAATCATCTGCAAAAATTATATGCCGAATTTTGGCTTTCTGTACTCACATTAGCCCTTAACCGCGTGCCTTCGGCGACCTTGCAAGCCTATCGTTTGTATCGTCTTGGTATTGATATCGATTTAAGAAAATTAGACGATGCCTTGAACACACAGCTCGATAAATTAGAATCCGTCAAACAATATTTGACCCAAAAACGCGCGGCACTGCCGGAATTTACCTTAAAGAGCTCGAGCAATATTCTGGAACGCCAGGAAATTAAAGTTCTCACCGAGACTTCGGACGAAAAAGAAGATTACGCCAATAACATCGATAAGGGCTCAAAAAACGTCGTTGCACATGGCGCATTTCAAACAGACAGGTCAGAAATTGCCCAAATGGCCTCCATGCTCAAAGATCCCAGACGCGCCATTGAACGTGCCGCCAGAACCGTGCGCCGCAAAGCAGATGGCTTCTTGGGCGAACAAATTTTGCTCGATGAATTTCAATATCATGATTTGATTCAGGAAACCGCCGAACTCGAAAAAAAGGTCTTTTCCATTCGACCACGCAATACATTTGACCGCAACAGCGTCCAAAAATCTAAAGCCGATTATCAAAAAGCCAATCATAATATGCCCAAATCCGCCATGACCATGCAGGAACAAATCGTTCTCATGCTTGTCGCCGTAGGATTGGCGCTGTGCGGCTTCATTCCCTACTTCATCGGCCTTACCGACAGCTCCCCCTTAACCTTTTTCCTCGGGCTCATCATCTGTGTCATCGTACTCGCTGTGACTGCATTCGGCGGATATTTGGCTCTGATCCCCTTCAAACATCAAGTCGAAGACCAAATTCTTAAAAATGATAAAATTATTCATAAAGAATTTGATAAACGCGTTGCCATTGAAAAAAAATTCGGAAATCATTTTACCAATATCTGCACTTATATGAAAGCTCAGGCCCTGATCTCCGGCGCATGCATCGGACAAGATGAAGCTCAGTTAAAACGGCATCAGTATTTCAATGATTTGCGCATCACGGATTCCGTCATTGAAAAATTAGAAAATTGGATGGCACACTTCCGTATCGAACGAGTTCCTGAAACGAAAACAAATATCGAAAACTTTTTTAATGAATCTTTGCCAATGCAAGACAATCACATTTTCTGGCTCCCCATTTCCGGCGAGGATACCAAAATACCGCTCAATACATCCGGTCATAAGATAGATACGCCGTTCGAATTTGTCACGCGCCTCACCATTGCCCGCGAAGAAATCTTTGATACAAACAACGATGGAGAGCAGCCATGAACACTATCTTAAGTTTGATCAAAACCATCACTTTTTGCATGCCCTTTGTCTTTCTTTGCATCGCATGCTATAAAATAAATCTGCCCAAAGCTCATCGATATAAACAATATCCTCTGCCCGTTTTCGCCATTGCCTATTGTTTAATTGCTATTTTCGGACTTGAGTTTATTCAGGCTTATATCTTCATAAAGTTAGAAAATTTCTTCGAACAGTCCAAAGACTTGATGGATATTATTTCTATCATTTTGCCTGAAGAAGCATTTGCAAAGATTTTGGCCGATATGAAAAAATTCATCGAAGGCCTCATGATCTATGCCATGAATACGGTTTTTGTAACTGGTTTTCTGGCATGCAAAACCTTCATACTCCCCTTGTGTAAAAAATTCTGGAATGATGAAATCACGCGCGTCACTTCTATTAAGTTTTATAGAAAAGCCCCATGTCATCTGACCGAAGACCTTGCCAACAGCCTGAATATTAACTTCAAAAAGAAAAAATCTGCCATGATTTGGATCCTGCGTCCCGATTATCGACAGAAAAAATATTATTTCGGCGGTTTCTATATCGCACTTTTTGTCGTATCTATGTTGCTGTTTGTCATATCACAGGTTTTCAAGGATTATGAGGTCTTCCAATCTTCATTCTATCCCGTGTTCGGCGTGCTGATTTTAGGAGAAATCTTTGCCTTCTTAAACGGCCTGGATGATGTCGAAATCTGTTCAGAAGATGAAACTGAAAAAGAAGAACCTGACGAAGAAGAAGAAACTCAAGAAGAAGACACCAAAAAAGAAAAGAAAAAACTCAATTACCTCCTCTCTTTACCGCCGAATCAAAGAAAAGATAGATTGCGCGTCGACTTGCGTATTTTATTCATAGATCGCGATTTGCAGGATTCCTATATCGAACCATCTGCCGAAACTCCTTCCATTTCGGAATGGCAAGCTGCCTTCTTGGATATCGAAGACAATCATACTGCCGAAATTGCCTTGGAATATTTTTCATCGCTTGAACAGGAAGGCAAAAACTTTAATATCAACGATATTCATTCTGCCATTCGCCTCATCCAAGGCAAAAGTGTCCTCATCTGCAATCCATTCTATCAAGATCTGACGCATTACCTGATGCTGCCCATCATGCGGACTCTCCTGAGACATCGCAAATGCCTGATTCTGTCCGGCCGGGAATCGGCTGTCGAAGACATTAAAGAATGGATGACTGAAGCCACCCAGGAATTTGTCGGTACTCCAGGCCTCTGGCGCGTCAATGTTCTGTCTGAAAATCCCGCCGATACAGATATCGGCATCATGCGTCCAAGTGATATTTATCATTTGAAGCTTCACCAACAAAACGCAGATTTCTTCGAACGCGTTGGCTTTGTATTGCTCATCGAACCCTCCCACATCCTGGCCACCGGACAAATCGGCTTGAGTATGATTGTGCACCGCATGCACACTCGGTCTAAAGAAGACAAATTATATACACCGCCCGTCTTCTGTGCCTGCGATCGCAACTGCGATGGACTTGTCGATGTCCTCTCACACACATTGCGTACCAATCTGACCGAAGTCGCCGCAACCCCAGGCACGCCGGCAGGATGCTCACAAACAACCTGGCGAGCCGAAGGAACATCCGTTCACAACATTCTGTGGCCCAATATCGCGCGTTTTTTGGATCTTGGCACCTCACTGGCAGCAGCAGCCATGAAAAACCATGTTCCTGCTGTGACCTGGATAAGCTCCGAAAAATTCCCTGTCATCGACATGAAATGGTTCGCAGGACAATACTACCGGCAAATTTGCCAATACGCAGGCCTCCCCACCAGCCAGGCTGCCTTCAATCAACGCTTCGAAGTCCAGGCAAATCTCTGGAAAGGCGGCATCCTCCCCGAACGCTTCCTCATCCTCGAAGACGAATTCCAAAATCTCTTTGAACTCCACCGCATCTACGCTTCTCGTGCGGATTCATATATCTATCTGAATGTTATCAGCGAAAATTATATTTTGCGCGATTATATGGTCGCCAATTTAAGCACATTCATGCACGATCCCAAAGCTATCCCCACGATCGTGCCCGAATTTGCCAGAACAGAACGCAATACAGCCCTCAAGCTCGTCATGATGATGGCTGCCGCGCCCCTGTCCGAAACCGAAATTGCCCATGAATTCACCCTATGCGGCATCCCCACCACTTCCGTCTATCAAACCTTGCAAAACCTGCTCGCCAGGCACTGCAACATGAAACCCGGTTCACACGGCTACGATCTGACAGAAACCTCCGAAGAAAACGGCAGAAGCAAACTCGAAAAACGTTATTTCATCGACCAAAATAACGAAATCTACCGCTATGCCCAAAATCTCACCCCCGCTTACTTCATTACAGAAGACGAAACCGGACACAAACACTTGCTCGGCGCCATGCTCTACGGGCACGTTTATCAAGCCTATCTGCCCGGCCAATTCATCGTTCACGAAGGCAAATACTACGAAATCCGCGCCATTACGTCCGAAAATGGCGTCATCTTGCGCCGCGCCGCCGATCACATCAATCACCGCAACACCTATCGCCAAAACTGCCGCATCGCCCTGTCAAAATGGCAAGACGAAACCAGCATGGGCGCACAAACATCTTATTCAGATATCGTTTTCCAACGCGGTACTGCCACCTTAGACATCCAAACCGACGGCTACATCGAAATGCCAGACCTGCACGACTTCTCCGCTGCAAGATTTATCGCCGTCAACAACATTCCAACGCGTCAATATATCAACAAAACCGTCCTGCGCATTTCTCTGCCGAACACTACGGTTCGACAGCGCCTTACTCTCTGTCTGATCCTGAACGAAATCTTTAGAACCACATACCCAGATTCGCAATCCTATATTCATGCCTCCACTGAACTCGGCACTTTAGCCGACGCCCTCGAAGGCAATTTAAAATATATCATTCACGCCTTCTCGACGGAAAATAACAATATATCCAATGAAACAATTCAAAATACAGAAAATATTCAAAATACATCTCAAACAATTCAAAACACACATAAAACTATCGACAAGCCAATTAAAAATATAGAAAACATTGATGAACTCAATGAAAACATCGATGAACTCAATGAAGATGAAGATATTTGGCAAATTCTCAATGACAATCATTTAGAAAATATAGAAAATGTTGACATTAAAAATATTGAAAATATAGAAAATGTTGACATTAAAAATATAGAACCCAAAACAGAACCGCAATCGATTCCGCAAACACCCCCTGAAATTCTGGAACAAGCCCCCGACAAACTTCCCGAAGACGTCAATGCGATTGCAGATTCCAAGGAACCCAGCCCCGTTGCAAAATGTGATGCAGAGCCCTCCAAAACCTCTGCAGACACACAGGGGGCAGAGCCCCCTGCGGCGCTATTGGCAAGCCAATACGCGCCTTTTCTTCATCCACATGTCGCATGTATTTACAATATAATATTCACATATCAAAACAATACACCAAATAAACATCATCCCTTTTACCTCATTATCGCATTTTATATCCCCCATCATATTCATAAAGCGGTTGGTGCGCGCACATTGCGCAAAACTGTCATTCCATCGTTTGTGCACATTTCTCTAAAAAAGCAGCTTCGGAGAGA
>JAGBXG010000508.1 GCA_017629415.1 Pseudomonadota bacterium
ACGCCGGGGCTTTGCCCCGGACCCCACCAACGGAGCTGAGCTCCTTTGGAATCCTGCAAATTTGGGCGTTTTTCGTGGGTTAAAGCGGTAATTGATCGCTGACGTTTTTGCTGCCTGTTGGATACAATTTCGAGGAAACAAAACGCCAAATGACGATCCAAAATGTTCCGCCCCAAAACACGCCAAGAAACTCAGTCCTTGGAACCCACAATATGTGGCGTTTTCTCATAAAAAAATATCTTTGAAACCTGCTATTTTTGAAATCCCGTTAAAACCGCCTATATGTCGATATCATGCCGCTTTTTGACAGGCGGTTGCCGGCTTTTTTTATTTCATCTATCTTTTGGATTGGATCTGATTTCCCATGAAACGTCTCTGTATTGCTGCTGCCTTATTTCTGCTCACGTTACCGGCTTGTGCTGGTTCTCAGAAAAAAACTGAAGCCCAAAAACAGGTTGAAACTGAATATCAGATGGCCATTGGGTTTTATGAGAATGGTAAGACGCCGGAGGCCATCCGATCGTTAGCACTTGTATTGGCCACTGATCCCAAGCATGCTGAGGCCAACCATCTGATGGGATTTATACGGCTCGGCCGCGGTCAGTATGAAGAAGCCGTCAGACATTTTAAAGCAGCTCTTGAGACAAAACCTGATATGCTGAACTGTCAAAACAATTTGGGAGCTGCCTATATGCACCTTGAGCAGTGGGAAGAAGCAGCCATTATTTTTAAAGAATTGACCAAATCACCACTTTATACTTCGCCATGGCTGGCTTTTGTCAATTTGGGATGGGCATATCATCAAATGGGCATGACACAAGAAGCCATTGATGAAACAGAAATGGCCGTTTCTTTGAATCCGGATTTATGCCTCGGATACAACAATCTTGGGATTTATTATCAGTCCATGGCAAAACAGGATTTGGCTGTACGCAATTTGAAAGAAGCTGTTAAACTTTGTGCCAATTATGCAGAACCGCACCTTCATCTCGGGATGATTTATGAATCACAAGGTGCAAACCAGCAAGCTTATCAGCATTTCAAGCAGTGTTATGATTTATCCCCCAGAAATGATTTAGGCAGACGTTGCCTGCAAAATGCCGAGATTGTCAGATAAAACCGTGAACACAATATTCATTGCTGGGATTTTTTGAGTAAACTCAAGCTCAATATCTATTGCAGAAAGTTTTTTGGAAACCCAAGCTCAATATCTATTGCAGAAATGTTTTGGGGGATAAACCCATGCACAACAAGCCCAATATCCATTGGGCTCCCCCACCCCCACCGCCGCCGCCATCCCTACCCGGGTGCGCTGTGCGCACAAAATACAGTTCTCCTCAAGCTCTGAGCTTTAAGTTTGAATCGTTCAAACTCAAAACCAATTTCTCATGTCTTTTTCACGAGAAACGAGCTTTACATGAGCGTCTGTATTTGCAGTTTCGAGCATCTCGATTCTGCGCGCACCGGCTCCGCATGACATCTATGCATCATATTCTCGTCAGAACATCATGAATAGATTGTGTTCTGTGTCAGAGGGACGGACTGACAGCAGGCACGAATCATGCGTTATGTGGTGATTCCGCTGAAAGCGGTCATCTCAAACAGGTTTTAGGGTGGGGAACGAGAGGTCAGCATACACGGA
>JAGBXG010000509.1 GCA_017629415.1 Pseudomonadota bacterium
ACAAAAAATGTCTCAGGAACAAGCCGATAAAAAGATTCAACAAATTCGGCAACGCGATCAAGAACGCCGAAAATCTAAACAAAAATCAGCATCCGGTATGCCCGTTGTCGAAAAGGACTGGTAAAATAATGGCGGCGCGTATTGGCCAACGGCCAATAGCAGCCGCCAGACGGGACGTATGGCGGTTTACCGCCATAGGCCCGTTTTGGCAGTGTAAATTTTATTCAATTCTATAAAACCTGGCCAACCTATCATTCATAAAACCAAACTTACGATGAAAAATATTCTAAAAAATATAACAATTGCCGCATTTTTAGCCACAACACCCATGGCAGCGGCCGTTGTTCTCCCAGACGTTGCTGTGGCACAATCTGTCAAACTTCAGACACAGGTTTCGGAAATCTATGCCGGTATGCCGTTTCAGTTGTCTGTTGTGGTTGAAGATTTTAACGAAAAACCGCAGCCTGAAATTGCCCCTTTTGAAATCCCCAATGCCACCGTGCAATTTATTGGCGTTTCCCCGCGCATATCCTCTATGACAACGATGATTAATGGCAGAATCACGTCTAAAAAAGAAGTGACTTATGTCTTTAATTATCAAGTCACCCCTAAAATCGAAGGCCAATATACGATTCCTGTGATTGTCGCAACGCAGGGCACGCAAACCGCAAGTTCAGCACAGCCCGTGGCTTTTACGGCAACAAGCGTACAAACGACGAAGGATATGCGCATTGAGCTTCAAGTCCCCGATCGCAAATTTTGGGTAGGGGAAACTTTTGAAGCCACACTGGCATGGTATCTAAGAAAGGATGTCGCCAAGCAAGAATTCAGCATTCCGATGCTTGAAATGCCCGACACTTTTGACGTTGCAGAACCCGAAGAAGCACGCCGTGGCTGGTCGATTCCGCTGACTGTCGGCAGCCGGCAGCTGGCATTCCCTTATACGCGTGATACCGTGATGATTAATGGTTTGGAATACACGCGTTTTCTCATTTCTATGAAATTAACGCCCTTGAAAAGCGGTGTGATTCAGCTGCCGCCTTCTCAAGTTCTGGCCGAACTGGAGTCGGGACGTACCCAGGATATGTGGGGCTTTGGACGTGCCAATTATCAGCTGTTTAAAGCCGAAGACATTGCCCGTACATGTACCGTTCAGGAATTGCCGCAAGCTTCGCGTCCAAATACTTTTGCAAATGCCATGGGCAGCGATTTTACGATTTCAGTCAATGCTGATCGTACCATTGTCAAAGCCGGCGATCCCATTATTTTGACCATCGATATTTCTTCACCCAGTTCTTTAGATGGTCTGATCCTGCCGTCGTTAGTTGCCGCCGGTCTGAATGAACAGCTTTTCGGCGTTTCAACAGAAGATCCGATTGGCGAAAATATTGAAGGTGCCGAAAAACGTTATATCAAACGTTTTACCGTACCTGTCCGCATCAAATCTGAACGCGTGACGGAAATTCCGCCTTTGGCATTCAGTTATTTCAATCCCAAAACAGAAGAATTTACAACGGTACGCAGCCAACCCATTGCTTTAAGCGTCACCGCTGTCGATAAAATCAGCGTGGATGATGTCGTGATTGGCACACGTCCGGTTCAGGATACTCCCAAATCCACCCCCACAACAGAAAAGCCTGAACGACCACTGGTCGATCCCACGGCAGGGGCACTTGATTTGGGTTTGACATCGACAGATGAGCATTTAAAAAACACACGTCCAACCTCCACCCTGCCCATACAAATCGGACTTTATACCCTGCCTTTTGTGGCTTGGCTTGCGCTGGCTTTGACACGCCGGACACGCAAGTCGCGTCAGGCCAATGCCTCCCAGCGTGAAGCCACTCAACAACTCAAAACGGCCCTCAATGATGCGCATAACATAAGTGCTAAAGAAGGAGTAGCAGCCATTACCAATGCTCTGAATGCCTTCCTTACGGCAACAGAATCTCCGCGTGAACCTTTCAAACCTCTCATTGAACGCATGGAAATCGAAGCTTATCGTCCCAGCGAAACGAGCAAATCTCTGCCTGAAGACCTCATCGACGAACTCCGTTCTGCAATCAAAACTCACGTGAATCCAGCTTTTGCCAAACTCATTGCCTCGCTGTTGGCAGCCATCATGGCTTTTGCAGTGGCTTTTGGCTTGCCATCTATGGCGACAGCCGGCGATTCTCAACAGCTTCATGATGAAGCCGTGGCCGCTTATCACAAAGCCATGGAAACAACAGATCGATCCGATCGTATTGCCCATTTCAAACAAGCTTACGGCATTTTTCATACCTTGGCGACACGTCATCCCGGCAATACCGAACTCTATATCGATGCCGGCAATGCAGCCCTCGGAGCGGCTGATTTCGCTCATGCAGCACTCTCATATAAACGCGCACTCATGATTGAACCGATGAATAAACAGGCACAAAGCAATCTGGCCTATATTCAATCTGTTCAGGGTGAACGATCTGCGGATAATGCTCAACTGCTTTCAAATACTTTCTTTTTGAACGATCATATTTCACGTGATACGCGTTTGCTCATTGCAGCAATTTTGTTTGCGCTTGCCATGTTTTTATTCATTCCATGGTTCCCCAAAGGACGACGCATCACCGCTTACCTGGCCATATTCCCCATGGCACTATGGGGCTGGATGCTCGCCGGTGCTCTTTTTGAACCCGAATCTCATGAAGCTATCGTCATGGATGAAGTATTTCTGAAAACCGCTGACAATGCCGGTGCTTCAAACGTATCGACAATGCCCCTTGAGCCCGGATTTACGGTCCAAATCCTCAAAACTTACAATAACTGGGTACAAATTCAGACTTCATCCGGAGAAACAGGCTGGCTGCAAAATTCTGCCATCGAACCTGTTCAACGCGAAATCATTTAAAATAGAAATGGGAGCAGCTTGGAACCCACGGCGTACACGAAAACTAACACTTAGAAGGCGAAATGGGATGTATCCCATTTCGCTTTTTTTGCATGGTCTTCGTCAATATCTGCAACATTGCTTACGCTATTCCCTCAAACATAGGGAGATGACTTTCCTTGGCACCTCTTGAGTTTATCCGAAATTTTTATCCCATTCCGGGGCATATTTGAGAATCATAGCATTCAGTTTCATCATGGGCAGTCCCTGAATGGCGGTGGGATCATCACATCGAATCGCTTGAAATAATCTGGGCCCGCGAGCTTCGATTTTAAACGAACCGGCACAATCTGTGGGCATATCGGCAGCCACATAACTTGCAATCGTTTCTGGTGTCAAATCATCGCGAAACACGAGCTCCGCACGATTTTGATATGCTGAAATTTGGCCTTTGCAAATCACCACGACACTGGTGGCCAAAATTGCCGTTTGGCCTTTCATGGATGCCAGCTGTGCACAAGCACCGGCTTCGGTACCGGGTTTGCCCATCAGCATATCGCCAAAGACCAAGCCTTGATCTGAACCAATGACAAGGTCATTCGGATAATGCCTGGCAACCGCAAGCGCTTTATTTTTGGCATGAGCAGCAATCAAATCAAGCGGTGCCATACCGTCAATGGCTTGTTCATCGTAATCCGGTGCCACACAAGCCACATCAAATCCAGCATCTGCCATCAATTTTTTGCGATATTTGCTCGTGCTAGCCAAAATCAATTTCATCATGCTATGCGTCCTCATCATCGCCGGCGTTATTCGGATTGACAATGCCGTATTTCTTCATAAGCTTGCGGAAATATTTTCTATCCAAGTCCGATTCTCGTGATGCTTGAGAAATATTGTAGTTATTACGTTCCAACAGAGCCCGAATATATTCACCTTCAAAGCTAGTCAGCCATTCTTCCTTGGCTTCTTTAAAGGTTTTGGAAGAATAATCGACAGTAGGATGCATATCCTGGGCGACGGGAACAGCTGATTGAACTGCTTCTGAAATATTTTCAGGTTCCGGCGGTGCAAGGGCAGCGCATTTCGCCACGTGTTCTGGCAAATCTCCAATTTCAATGCAGTCGCCATCCGCCAGTGAGCAGGCACGTTCAACGACATTAAGCAATTCGCGGACATTCCCGGGCCATGTGTAGCTCGTCATAGCCCTAAGAGCTTCGCGTGAAATCGAACGCAGCTTAAGATTGGCATTTAAATCTCGATTAAACGATGAATTTTTCAAAAAATGTTTAACGAGCAAAGGCAAATCATCAATGCGGTCACGAAGTGGCGGCAAAAATAAACGAACGACAGAAAGGCGATAGAAAAGATCTTCTCTGAACCTGTTATTGCGGACTTCATCTTCCAGCTTGCGATTGGTTGCCGCAATGACACGAACATCCACAGGAATGGCCTTGGCTGCACCCACTCGGCGAACTTCACGTTGCTCTAGAACACGCAAAAGCTTGGGCTGAAGTTCCAAACTCAATTCCCCTAATTCATCCAAAAATATGGTGCCGCCCTGAGCCAGTTCAAAAAGCCCCTGACGCGTCATTATCGCCCCCGTAAATGAGCCTTTCTCATGGCCAAACAGCTCGCTTTCAATCAGTGACTCCGGCACTGCCCCACAATCAAACACCACAAACGGTTTTTTGGCACGCAAACTCATCTTATGAAGCGTATGCGCAATGACTTCTTTACCAGTGCCCGTTTCACCTTCGATCACAACAGTGGCATTCGTCGGCGCAATTTTCTCTAAAATGCCGTAAATTTCACGCATTTTCACATTGCCGCCAATGATATCCCCAAACTTCTCTTCAGAAGACGGCACAACAGCAACTTCTTCATCTAACGGCTGAAAAATAAACTCTGCTTCGCCAAAACGAAGCAGACATCCGGGAGATAAATACGCTTCTTTGATACGAACTTGGTTAATCCATGTCCCATTCGTTGAATCAAGATCTTTGATAACGTAAGAGTCATCTTCCTGAATGATTTGGGCATGATAACGACTGACCGTATCATCTTTGACAACCAAATTATTGTCATCCAGCGAACCCACTGTAAACAGACCATGTTCAAAAATCCAAACACGCCGATTGGTCTTCTGCTGGGTCACAATGCGACACTTGCGCAAATGAATGGTCGTAGGTTTGCCATCCAAATAAGAAATCTTTGTCGGTGAAATATAATCTTGAAAACGTGATGCCATAATTGCCTCAATATCATGCTGCGCCTTTTTGAAGACGGCTGAATCCTTTCAGGCAATTATCACGCATATCCCAAACAGGGTCAAGGCTGCACTGGGGTATTTTGTCCCCAAAGACAATTCATATCCGGTTTGACAAATTTCAACGTTTCAGCCCTATCCGGTTTGATGTCATCTTCGACAGTCAACAGCCAGGCATCCGCGTTTTGAGGCAATGCCGGATAAAAAATCCATGTTTTCGGAACAGGCGCCAATTCAGGCTTACCTCCCTTCACCACTCTCACGACCCAAGCCTGTGTTTTGGCACGATAAAAATAATATGCTGCGTCATCTTGATGAGAAATCAAACGCACATCGGACAGTTCAACCGATTCAGCCGGACAAAGGTCTTCAGCATTTTCTTGAATGATGCATCCGGTCTTGCGAATGCCAATCCATGTATCCCGATGACGAACGATAAAGTCAGCTTCCATGACAACTTGCATCGTACCGTCGTTTTTCAAAGTATAAACGATATGCGGCCATTCCTTTTTATTGTCAGCATTTCTGCGCACTTGCCTTACCAAAATCTGCGCAGTTCCATCCGAACGTTTTAAAACGTCTTGAATCTCAGGTACATGTTCCGAGGTGGAATCAAACAAAGTCAGCGCTCGCGATCCCATTCTGAACATGCCATGATATGGCGCACGATCATCGCGCGGCCGCGTACCGGACATCACCACATCACGGCGATCCAAAAGTGCACAGCGCGTTCCAGGCTCCGGCACAAACCCGCGCGTGCCAGCCGACCAATCTTCGGCAGGCACATGGTTATCGTTTTTATCGTAGTGAAGGATTTCGAGCTGATAATCGGCTTGCTTGACATCGCGTTGAATCACGCCAATACGAAATCCATCGTCCAAAGCTTCAAAACATGAGACTTGTGCATGGCTAGCCAGTGTCAAAGTTTTAAAAGTTCCGTTTTCTGTATTTTTGAACATCAGGACATCATCATTCAACGTATTCAGCACGATTTGAGTCTGATCTGAAGTGGCATGTATCAACACAGAAGAAGGAATAAAGGTTTGTGTCAACAGCTCACCTGCATCACGAAAACAAGCCTCTCGCGAGGGGACAGGCACTTCGGCTTTGGACACAGCTGCAGGAGATACGATTTGTTCTTCGGCAGCCTGGGAAACTTCCTGCGCAACAGTTTGAGATTCAACTGCCTTTTGGGAGGCTGAAGATTCAGGCACTGAAAGGCCAAAATCTGCAGCCTGAGACAAACCACTCGGTTCAACGGAAGGCGCAGATGCACATCCTGCCCAAATACAGCTGCTCAAAATGCCTATTACATAAACTTGAAACCAATTTCTCGATTCAAAACCGTTCATTTTTCAATCTCAAACCTATAGATGTCATAACGTTTGGCCGGGCAGATTTATCGTTTTTACAAAACCTTCCCCCATCAACCTCCCATAGGCGATTTTGAAAGCTGAGACGAATTTTTCAGCATTCTGTCTCGGCCAAATAAGCTTTGATTTGAGGGGGCAAAGCCCCCTGCGGCGCTATTTGCTGCGCAAATACGCGCCTACCCCCGATGCGGGGCTTTGCCCCGCAACGCCCCGATCCGGTATCACACAGACGATATTGTATAAAAAAAACACGATCAAATTTGTTCAAAAGTTATATCATCATAAGAGCAATGGAACAGAGTTTACATCTTACCCCACAAAAAAACGCCGGGTGTATTGGCATCTGCCAATAGCCCGGCGCCATGCGGTGCGTATGGTGCCGTCAGGCATCCATAGCACCGCCATAAAAGTGATATATTAAATATTTTTAGAGTTCATTCATCATACCGAGATAGACAACGGCACCACTGGAACGATGAACAATAGCAAATGCAAAGGCATGATCGACATTGAAACCTAACATTTCTTTGTCTGAATCGGTCACATCGGGCGTGACGGTCGGTGCGTCAGAGACATTGGTCCCATTTTCATCGATGGCAATCACGGCCTGATGCAAAATGCTGTCAATAAATACATCGTAGGATGGACTGAGAATATCGAAATTCGCCATACCCTCTTCAAAAGCGTCCTGAATACCGATATTTTTCAAGCTATCGATAAGTTCAGACGGTTCCACATCGTAGGAAACTTCAAATTTGGGCAATGAAAGTTCGATAAGTTTGGTATCTGCAGCTTCAAGCAGAATGGTGCCGAAATCTTCAGCCGTCACATTTTGAAGTACAGTTTGTGCCGTTTCAGCATCATTGGGCAGAACGATAACCATATCAAAAATGCCATCCATATAAGGAATAATCACAGCTTGATAACCTTTTTCTGCATTTTCATAGTATTCAAAATCATAGATAAGCTGCATGAATTCAACGATTGTATCTTTAGAAACGCCATCGAATAATTTCGATACCGTCTTGCTGCTGTCGAATGGATAAGCCCATTTTCCGATGAAATTCGTAGCATTGACGAGCATAAAATTGACATCTTTACTCGGGTCGTGCGATGCCACCATCGAAACCAAACCCGTTGTGATATCATATAACCAGTCATTGATTGTTTCCATGATCCAGAAAGTATAATCGATAAAATTACAAACCTGTACTGGAGCCTTGAACATGTCTTTCATGACATCTTTAAAAGATTCGCGGATTTCGATGTGTTCATCGAGCCATAAATTGCTTGCCATGACCAACGTACTGTTCTTATTTTGCCCATCAAATCGCAGATTCAACGCCATATCCGCTGAAAGCTTGGCAGCTTTTTCGCGATCTGCATCAAGAGAAAGCGCGGTGGCAAATTCAGTATAAGTCTTTTCATTGGCACCATAAGCGGCCATTGACAATGCACCGTGAAGGGATGCGGGAGAAATGACAAAATTTTTGTCGTTTTTCCGCTGATTCAACAACTTCTGCCCCAATTTATTCACTTGATGTGCCCACTGCCGACGGTCTGCTTCCTCGACAACAGGAATTTCATCTGCTGTAAGCGGTTGCGTTTCTAACGATGTTTCAATGAGAAACTCTTCCTTACTAGGCTGTTCCTGCTCCAAACATCCCCAACAACCCGTTACGCTGAAAGTACAAGCAAGAAGGGAGGCGGCGAGTAATTTTTTCATAATGAATCTCCTCATGATATGGGGTGAATTTGTGTGTTTTCTTAACGCCCCAAGGCGTGTCCTGTCCCCTTTAAATGCACCTATTATGCCAAACTTATTAAAGTTTATTTAATTTCAATTTTTATGCAAAAAAGAAACATAACATACAAATTCGCACCACAATCAACTCACTTTACACACTAAAACTCAATTCCAAGCAAATAAAATGCAC
>JAGBXG010000510.1 GCA_017629415.1 Pseudomonadota bacterium
TCATCATGCCCATTATTATTCAGAAATATGGTGGCAGTTCGGTTGCAACCATAGAGAAGCTTGAAGCCATTGCCGAACGCGTTGTCCGCAAGCAGGCTGAAGGCTATGGCGTTGTCGTTGTCGTCTCTGCCATGGGCAACAAAACGGATGAGCTGCTTAAGCTGGCATCCCAAATTACGTCTGAACCGCCTGCAAGAGAACTCGACATGTTATTGAGTACTGGCGAACGTACAACGATGGCTTTATTGTCGATCGCGATACAAAAACGCGGTGCGCAGTCGATCAGTTTTACGGGCAGCCAATCGGGAATTGTGACAACCGATTCTCATTCTAATGCGCGTATTATATCTGTGCGTCCATATCGCATTCAAGATGAGCTGGCGCGAAACAAGATTGTCATTGTGGCGGGTTTTCAGGGCACGAGCTACAAAAATGAAATCACAACTCTGGGACGCGGCGGTTCTGATATGACAGCTGTTGCACTTGCCGGTGCACTGTCGGCCCAGGCTTGTGAAATATACAGCGATGTCGATGGGGTTTACACCGCAGATCCTAAAGTCGTTCTCACCGCACGCCAGCTCGATGAACTTTCTAGCGCTCAGATGAGTGAAATGGCCCAATATGGCGCCAAAGTCCTTCATGATGAAGCGGTTCTATATGCATACAAGCATCAGATTGCACTTTATGCCAAAAAATCCCATGCCAACAACTCAGAAGGTACGCTGATTCGCCCCGATGGTTGGCCGGATTTTGCGCTCAAAGCGGCATGTAACCGACCTCACGCCATTGTATCTGCCAAAAAAGTCATGCTGCTCAGTCTCAAGGTCTCTGACTCTGCCTGGTACACCCAGCTGGCCTCTTGTGAAGGCATCAAAATGATGCATATGAGTGTATCAGGAACACAAGTCGATATCCTGATCGATGTTTGGAATTGTCCGGATATTTCGGCCACAGCAGAAAGACTGCTGACTGAATGCACCGGAACCGCCAAATCTGATGTCATCAATATTACAGCCATCGGTCAGGATATTGGCCGTGATATATCTTTGTGGCAACAAATGCAGTCAAGTTTAACCGAAGCCAATATTGCCATTGAAGCATTATTTGTACAGCCCAATGCCATCACATTTGTCGTACCGACAGTTCATCATGCCGAAGCATCAAATTTGCTTCATACGTTTACAGAAAGCCGCTGAATCGATAAAATCTGACATCATTTCATTTTGCAATATTGCCAACAGCAGGCATGCACGGTAAATTAAGTTGCTTTTATTTTTGCTTTTTCTCCCAAGTTGATAGAGAGCAGAGACGTGATTCAACCGCAAGTATTTGGTAAATTTATTCTTCTGGAACGTGTTAGTGTCGGCGGCATGGCGGAAGTTTACCGCGCCAAGCTTTTAGATGCGCCAAATTTTGAAAGATTTTTCGCCATTAAGCGTATTTTGCCGCACCTTGCAAAAGACACAGAATTTGTCACGATGTTCATTAACGAAGCGAAAGTCGCCGTTGAATTAGAACATCCTAATGTTTGCCAAATTCTTGAATTAGGTCGTTTAGGTCAATCGCATTACATTGCCATGGAGTACATTGCCGGGCGTGATGTGGAGGCCATTCAGTCTTATTACCGCAAGCAAAAGAAAATCATGAGCGTCAGTCAAGCCTGTTTTATCATGGCTCAAGCCGCTCAAGGTTTAGATTATGCCCATCGTGCAGTGGATGCACAAGGTCACCCTTTAGGTCTTGTCCATCGTGATGTCAGCCCTCAGAACTTGATTGTGACTTACGATGGTGTCGTCAAACTGATTGACTTTGGTGTTTCCAAAGCTTCACGCAAAACGTCACATTCCAAAAGCGGTGTTGTCAAAGGCAAGTTCAGCTATATGAGTCCTGAACAGGCGACAGACGGCGATATTGATCATCGTTCGGATATTTTTGCCCTAGGTGTCATATTCTGGGAATTATTGACCGGACGTCGATTATTCCAATCCGAAAGTGAATTCGCGATTATGGAAATGATCAGCGAATGTAAAATTGAAAAACCTTCTAAATATAATCATACCATTCCGCCTGCCGTTGAACGCATCTGCATGAAAGCCCTCGAAAAGGACGTAAGCAAGCGTTACCAGTGGGGCAGCGAAATGATTATGGATCTTTTGGATTTCATCAACAGCTGCAAAACGCCATTTACCCAATGGCATCTTCAGTCATGGATGTGCAAAGTTTTTGCGGACGAACTTGATGCCGAATGGAAAAAAATCCCCATTTTTAAAGGAATCAATACCGAAAAAGATATTGAAAAGTACAATAAAGAGCATGCTTTAACCGTGGCCGAAGGCGCACCTGTGGCCGAAGCTCGCACGGAAGACTCGTCTGCGCTTTCCGATGATGTGCTATCCCAAATTTCGCCGAGTCTTTCTGAGAAAAAAGAAGAAAAAGAAAATATCGAAGAAAAGAAAGAAAAAGCAGAAAAACCGGCTTCCCTTGCAGAATCTATCACCTCTTCTCCTGCCAAACCCAAGGTGCCTGAAAAACGCACCGGACCGCGTATTGTTGAAGCGAAATCCAAAACAGCATCTTCTGGTGAAAATCCCCCCAGAAAAGAGGATTCTGGTTCTGTCAAAATAGAAGACGGTATGCCTTCCATGCCGCCCGTTCCCGGTCGCGGTCCGCGTATTATCGGGCCGTCCACAACAAATCCTAAAATTGTCAAGCCCAAGTCTTCGCCTACCCCCGAATTGCCCGAAGCTAAAAAAGAAGCTGAAGCAGAAAAAAGCTTAGAACCGCCTCGTCTTTCCATCGAAGCTAAACCCATAGAAGAAGAAGAAAATTTCGAGTTTGAGCCTGAAGAAGTTGCTCCTGAAGTATCTGATCCTCAGCTTTTGAAACTCCAGCGTGAAGAAAAGAAAGCTCGAATACGCAAAGGTCTGCAGTTTGTCATTGCAGGCATATCTATTTTGTTTATTGCCAGCCCTGTTTTAATCCTTGCACACATCATCCAGTTTCCCAAAGAGGAAATATCATTGCCGACATCTGCCACCCTTGAAGCAGAAGTGACCGATGATTATGCGAACCCCAATGGTGATGACGCAGAGACTGAAATGGCGCTCTATCTTTCGCCGAAAGAAACACATTCCGTTCCGGTGGCAACAGCAAAAGGTTCGCAGGCCAAGTTTGACAATCTGAAAGCTGGGGAATACGTGATTGATGTGACAAAGCAAGGCTTTGAACCGGAGTCATACAAACTTCTGCTTGAAAATAAGAATTATAAAACAACCTTACGCATGGATCAGCGCACACAGGAACCCACAGAGTATACCATCCAAGTCACGCCTCCCGATGCTCGCGTTTACATTAATGACGAACTGATGCCTGGCACTGAAGCCGTACGTAAATATACGGGCATGATCGGAACCGAATATACTTTTAAAATCCTGAAAACTGGCTATGCGCCTAAGATTGAAACAATAAAGCTTGAGAAAAAGAATTCGGAACTGAATTTTGATCTTGGCAATCTTATGCCCGTCAGTGTCACCCTGGATTCATCCCCACGAATCAGCGAAATTTTTATCAAAGAAGGTGGAGGAATTATGACACGCAGGGGAGTTACGCCGCTCGTTATCCATAATGTCAATACCACTCAGCCCCTTGAAATCGAAATCAGAAAACCTGGACATGAAACTTGGCGCCGAATGATTGACTTTGATAAAGTTGAACAGACAACGGACATCCGTATGTTCGCAGATTTAAAACCGCAATAGAACTTTCCTTGACATCAGCTTTTTCAGAGAGTAAAAACTCTCGCGTTTGTATTGTACGCTTGTTGCATGTGCAATGGCGTTTTCGTTTACCTTTCTTTTTGAGTTTAACAGTTTATGACAACATCCAACGTGATTGTGAATGCCGGTAGTTTCTTTGCTTCTGATGCCGTAGATCAGCTGGTAGCATCTGACCTCTTCAGCAGTGCCGAACTTGACGAAAAATTTGAACACATTTGTGAACACATTGAACGTCATCATGCGCATCTCAATGACGAAGCAACGGCCGCTCAGGTTGGTTTCTTCCTCGTGAATCGTGCGCTTCATATCCTCGGCTATGCCCATAGCCACAATGAACCCCTCGGCGATGATATGCGCATCGAATACACCCTGTTCAACAGCGCAAGCGCTTTCCTCGCTCACGTCAGCGGTCGCGGCACTCACGCTTTCTTCAACGGCGCTTGCGGCGTTGCCAAACTCGCTGCTTGGGCTGCCAACCTCGATGATGCCGTCAAAGATGCCGGCGATCCCCCCGCAGCCGAACTCGAAGCTCAAATGCGCGCCACAAACCTGCAGTGGGCTATCCTCACCAACGGTCGCATCTGGAGACTCTTCCACAAAAACACCTGCGCAATGCTCAATACTTACTTCGAAGTCGACCTCCTCAAGATCTTCGAAACACGTGATAAAGATATGTTCAAAGTCTTTGTCTCCGCTTTCGCTGCCAAAGCCATCTCCTTCGATAAATCCGGTTCCTGCCCGGATAAAAAACTTCTCGGTTAATCCTTAAACCAGAATGATTTCTCAAAAGCCTTTGTGATTCCACAAAGGCTTTTTTGATGCCCATCATCCAATCATATTTTTCATATCCTCATGATACAATCCCAAATTACTCAACTTATCGAATACGGCATTCAGCATAAACTCTATTCTGCCGCTCAAATCGTTGTTTCCAATTCCTCCCAAATTCTATTCAGTTACGCCACCGGACAAACTCATACCCTCAACAAAAAACAACATTGCTTTTGTACGACTCCGGAAAAAATATCCACTCATTCCCTCTTTGATATCGCAAGCATTACCAAACCTTTGGCTACCGCTGCACTCATGATGTGCGCCATCGATGACGAATTGCTACACATCGATCAAAAACTCGTGTCACTGCAAAATCTCAGCGTTCCACCATGGCTTCTCGGAAATACCATCGGGGATTTGCTCTCACATCAAACCGAACTCCCCGCATGGGAAGATTGGCACGGCGAATTACCAAGACTCGAAGAACACGAACATGCTTGCGAATATTTCGAACGCCAAATCCAACGCCTCTCCCCAAGAGATGACGGCAAATCATGGTGCTACTCTGATTTTGGATATATCTTGCTCGGCATCTTACTCGAACGGACATACCAAAAACCACTCGATGAACTTTTTAGACTCAAAATAGCTAAACCCCTGGGACTCGATAAAAAAATCATGTATCGCCCCCTCCACCATGTGCCGCAAAAATCTATCGTAGCCACTGCCATGTATAAAAACATGCCGTTACAAGGCCATCCTGATGATGCCAATACCCGCGCCCTGACACACATGGCAGGACATGCCGGACTCTTTGCTTCAGCAGAAACGATTGCCACCTATCTGTCTGCCCTCTTGAACGGTCATTTTCCCTGTAAACCCAAAACCATTGAAACCTTTTTAAACTATCGCTCCACCCAAACCCCATTTGCACTCGGCTGGGATAGACCCACGTCATCCGACTCTCTTTCAGGTCGAACCCCTCAAGACAATGTTATCGGCCATCTTGGTTTTACAGGCTGCTCCGCTTGGATAGATTTAGATAAACAATCTCATGTGGTATTTTTAACCAACCGCACTCATGTCAATAACGAACCCAAATCATTAGGCGAAACACGCCGTGCTGTCCATAAACTTGCCTGGAGCATGATATGAAACGTATCGCCGCCCTCGATATTGGCACCGTTCGTGTTGGCATTGCTATGACAAATGATGACGGCACCTTGGCCATGCCACATTCCACTGTCCATATCCAACAATGCAGCAATCCGTTTGCCGAAATTGCCCGTATTTTAGCTGAACACCAGGTCTCTAAAGTCGTCATTGGCTGGCCCTTAGAACTCGATGGCTCCGAAGGCCCAGCCATTCGCCGAACCAAACAATTCCTGGTTCAACTCAAACCCCATTGCGCACAAATGAAATGGGTAAAACAAGATGAACGCCTCTCCTCCATTGCCGCCGAAGATGCCCTCCAAGCCATGGAAACTACCGGCTCACAGCGCAAAAATCATGTGGATGCCATGGCCGCATGCCTCATCTTGCAACGCTATTTAGAAAAAAACTGATCCTGCTACACAATATACGCAAAATACGCAAAGTTCTTTGGGACAGAACCAAAGAGCCACGATAATGAATCTTGATAACTGACGTTATTTTTTGTCGCAGGCTGGA
>JAGBXG010000062.1 GCA_017629415.1 Pseudomonadota bacterium
CTTCATCCTGTCCCCAATTTGCAGAAAACCGGATGATCATCGCCACAGCCATGATCAGGCCAACGAGCAGAACAAATCCGACTTTGAAAGATGTAGAAAACTTTTGCATGAGAAACGCCTGCAATACAGGGCTAAGAACTGTTATAACAAAGACAGCGGTTATTTAGCGTATGCCTACCAAATAATCATCGTCAAAAAATAGTCGAGAATGAGGATCGTGACAGAAGCATAGACAACTGCATCTGTTGTGGCTTCGCCAACGCCTTTGGCACCGCCAGATGCGTAAAATCCTTTATAGCATCCAATAAAGCTGACGATAAGACCGAATACCGCCGCTTTGATACAACCACCTACGACATCGAAAGGCGTCAATAAGCTATCTATCATGGCATCAAACGCGCCGAAATCAACGTCTGACAAACCGATGCCGACGAGATAGGATGCGACGATAGCCACGAAATCGAAGACAGCACAGAGCCCAGGAAGCATGAGAACGGTAGCCCAAACTCTTGGTACAATGAGGTATTGAACAGGATCAACAGCCATTGTTTTCATGGCATCAATCTGTTCAGTGACGCGCATGGTACCGATGACGGTAGCCATACCGGAAGATGCACGACCAGCGACCATGATGGCGGCAAGAACTGGCCCCATTTCGCGGCAGACGGCAAGCGCGACGGTTGCGCCAGTCAGAGATTCGGCGCCAAACAGGCCAAAAGCATAATTGCATTGATAGGCCAGAATGGCTCCCGTAAAAAATCCTGTCAGTAAAATGATAAAAAGCGAGCCGTATCCCACAAATTCCATGGACAGCAGAAGCTGGCGAAACCGATAAGGAGGACGGCATGTGGCAAGCAGCATCTGGGCAAAAAGAATGACAAAATCCCCCAATGCTTCGGTCCGGCGGATAAAACCATGACCAAGACTTTCAATGATGGATGTAAAACTGGTTTTGGAGGAAGATGAATCTTGCAAGGGAATAAACTGCCTGAAGCGTAAATGAATAATGATGCTTAAATCTTGCACAAAAGCTAAATTTTCTTTGAAAGCATAACGTTATTTTTAAACGTTAAATCCTTTCAAAGTATGACGAAATTTTAAACTCTGCGCAAGATATGAACACATTCATGCATCCAAGACTTGCATGAACGTCTAAATATACGTAAGAGATTGAAATTTATGCAAATCTAAATAGCCTTTTGTTGTGCTAACCGTAAAAAAGTATGATAGTAGCAACGGATGGCTGTTATTTTACAGTTCAGGTTCAAATAACGCGTATCATAAGGATGTTGATATGAAGCAAGAGGCAAAGTTTTCGGTCATATTGCCGGCAGGAAATTATTCGGCAGCGCAGATCGAGACATTTGAGCAGACCGCACAGAAATATGGCCTGCCTGTGGCGTTACCTCTGCGTTCTGACAAAGCAGGAAATCTTGTGGTAGCGACAGGCATGACGCTCCGTGAAGCCCAAATGCTGCGCCGACAAGTGGCTGGCTGTGGGTTTCCCGCAGATGTCATCAGCGATGTCGCCGACAGCATGCGCAAGGCGATGAAATCCGATGAACCTGTTTCGCTGGATACGGTTGTCGTCGATTTGGATGATGTTCCAAGCATCAATTCGATGAATGCTGTGGCCGATATCACTTCTGATGCGTAGTCTAACTTGGAAATGCCTTCTTCGCTTGACCTCGGCCTATCTGACGGCGCCAATCTCGATGACGGCGCTGACTGGAAAGGTGAAGCATGGCTCGCGCCTGAAACTTCGCCCAAAACAATGAGCATGAGCGCACTTGATATCCTCATGGGTGCGGAACACGAACATGCAACCGAAAAAACAGCCGAAAAACAGCCGAAATCAGATGCCGACCTCCATACACGGCCATTTGATGTTGCAGACATCAAAGACAACCTCCTCAAGGAATCGGATTCTGAATTTGACATGCTTGCTGTTGAAGTCGTCGATGTTGACGAAAAGCCTGTCATTTCCGATGCCGTGACCATGGAAGTTGCAGTGCCGCAGCTTGAAGAACTCGAAAAAGCCGCTGCCGAGCATGAAAAACAACTGGCACAAAAACAGACTCAAGCCGCCGATAAACCTGAAACGGTTCCGGAAGTTGCCTAGACCGATACGGACAAAACAGATTTAAAACAAACCGACACGCCAACTCCAACGGATGCCCCATAGGCCCATGA
>JAGBXG010000511.1 GCA_017629415.1 Pseudomonadota bacterium
AGCTTTATAATGCGTGCGCTGTTCCCCGTCGGTATAGCGTGTCATATAAAACAGCGCCTCTGGAAGCCGTCTTGCCATATACATCCGCAATGCGGTCTGAAAATCGTTTTCAGCTTTGGGTTCAAAGAAAGCATCTTTAAGAAAGGTGAATCCGGGATCGCATTTTACGCCGTCGAGAAAAGCTTGATGGGCACTCAAGTATTGTTTTTCCCTAGCCTCGGCGACTGCAAGCCCGAACAAGGCATGGGGATTGTTGTCATCATGCACCAGTGAGGTCTGGTACATGGTGACAGCAGACGCACTGTCGCCTTCGATCATGGCCAGTTCTGCCATATTGCTTTCGATAATGGCTTGTTCTTTATCTGTTTTTCCTGGGCATTGTGTATATTTTTGACGTGCTTCTTTCCAGCGATGCAACTTTGTCAGGCTGGTGGCTTCCATGAAACAGAGAGCTTGTTGGGTGCTTTCGGAAACCCCTGTTTGCTGAATCCTTTGGGCAAATTCTAACGCATCTTCATGCATTTCATTCTTTGTCATCAGCTCTATACATGTCATTATCAGGCTGCTTTTTAGGTCTTCAGGGGTATCGTTGGGCATAATCTCAATAGCATGCTTGCAATGGACAAGCGCCGAAGCATGCTGTTCCTGCTGATAAGCCTCAATCAGGCGACGGACAGCGTTTTCAAGCTCTTTTTCCGAGTGTATTGTTGAAGTTCTAAGCTTATTCGAACGTTTGGAGTCAGAGCGTTTTGTCTTTTTTTGTGTCTGAGACTGAGAGGAATCATCTGTCTGGGGCGTATCTGCATTAGCAATATTTGGCCATATCAGCAGACATGTCATACAAAATATCCCCAAGGGCAAATAGCGTTTGAATGCTGTTCCAGTAAAATTTGTCATTACCATTCCTCAGTTTTTCGTTTTTGGATGCCCAAAAGTCCTTATTTCAGCTAATGGGCATGTTATTGCCCATCGGGCATTAAAGTGTACAGTCTGTAACTTTAAACCCAAAATCCATTATTCCACATTTTAGAGAGGTATGATTTATGATTTGGAATGCGCTGGTTATTCTTTCTCCCGGTTTTGAAGAGACTGAGGCAGTTACGGTTATAGATATTCTTCGCCGTGCATCTATTCCCGTGACGACAGCATCTTTATCCGACAATCAAGCCGTCAAGGGCTCTCATGGTATTACGGTGATGGCAGATACCCAGCTTAGCAGCACAGACACGTCATTATATAATGTTCTTGTTCTTCCCGGAGGGTTGCAAGGTGTTGAAAACATGCTCGCATCGCAGGAAATTCTTCATCTTGTGATAGATATTTACAGACGTGAAGGCATTTTAGCAGCGGTCTGCGCAGCCCCTCTTGTATTGGATGCGGCCGGTGTACTTGATCATACAGCATTTACCTGTCACCCAACCGTCAGGCATCGGATTTCGGATCATTCAAATCTCAAGCCTGAACCTTTTGTTTGCAGCGGTCACATTATCACAGGCCGTTCTGCAGGATGCGCCTTAAACTGGGCAATAGCTTTGAC
>JAGBXG010000512.1 GCA_017629415.1 Pseudomonadota bacterium
GGTTTGCTTTGATGAGCGAAGCGAATCAGGTTTCTCTCCCTGTGGGAGAGACCGCCCGAAGGGCGATAGTGAGGTCAAAGCTAACGAAGAAAGCGCGCCATTCTGGCGAGCCAAAAAGGGCTTTGCCCCGGACCCCACCAAAGGGCGCTGCCCTTTGGAATCCCGCCAAGGGGCTCAAGCCCCTTGGAACCCGCAATGGGAACTTACGTCTTTTTGTAAGTAAAACAATTCGTGAACATTGACGTTTTAAGGGCAAAATGGAATCTTGTATTCCATTCCGCTTTGCGTGGTTTTAACAATTCGTGAATGCTGACTTTTTTTTGCTGCAGAATAGATGCTATTTTGAGAAAATAAGGCAAACACTCAGGTTTGCTTTGATGAGCGAAGCGAATCAGGTTTCTCTCCCTGTGGGAGAGACCGCCCGAAGGGCGATAGTGAGGTCAAAGCTGCTCTCCCCACTTCAATCCATGGGTAAAATGCCAGTTTGCATATCGCTGCTTTTCAAATACCAAAAATGATAAAAAAAACACGCATACTCTGCTAAAATCCAGAGAAAGTCCGTATAAAACGGACAAATCTAATGCTTCAATTCTGTCATTCTATCTTTTGAATCGGTTATCCTCAATGCGTGGTGCTTCTGTTGCCTTGATTTATGCCATGAAACAAAAATTTTCAGGCTCAAACCGAAAATTTCTGTCTTGGTTTACCCTTGTCCTGCTTATCCTGTGTGTGGTCTATTCACTCCTGTTCCACCTCTTTATGATGTATGAGGGACGCGAATATTCCATGCTGACCGGATTTTATTGGACATTAGTTGTCATGTCCACACAAGGGTTCGGAGATATCGTCTTCACTTCTGATGCCGGCAAAGTCTTTACCATGCTTGTCAATATGACAGGCATCTTGTTCATGATCGTGCTGCTGCCATTCGTCATCATTGAATTCGTATACAACCCTTTAATGGCCGCACAACGCGATGCCACTGCACCGCGAAAATTGCCCGAAAATATGCATGGTCACGTGCTGATTACATGCTTTGATATCGTCGCCGAAGCCTTTATCAAACGACTTGTGCAGCACAAAATCCCTTATACCGTCATCGTTGAAGACGTAAACGAAGCCTATCGCTTAAGCGATTTGGGCATCCATGTACTCGTCGGCGATTTGCGAAATACACAAACCTATCTTGACGCACGCATCGATAAAGCCGCACTCGTGGCCGTCACCTCAACATCTGATCCCATCAATACAAATATCGTTTTTGTCATCCGACAAGTCTGTCCAACCATTCCCATTGTATCTTTTGCAAACCATGAAGATTCAATAGACATCTTAGAACTTGCCGGCAGCAATCAAGTCCTCAATATCAGTGATCTGATGGGAAAAGCTTTGGCACAATCCACTTCAAACGAAGGACATGCCGCACATATTATGGGGCAAATCAACGACTTATTTATTGTCGAAGCCCGAGTCAACGGCACAGAACTCGTCGGAAAAACACTCAAAGAAGCCGATCTCGGCAAAAAACTGAATGTCACTGTCGTTGGTGTCTGGGAACGCGGAAAATTTGAATTAGCCGGACCCAACACGCGAGTCGCCGAAAACTCTATCCTCGTCATGGCCGTCAGCCACGAACAGCTCAAAACCTATAATGAACAGTTCAGCGCCGAATTTGAAGCCGGAAACGGTGTCGTCATTCTCGGAGCTGGAGACGTCGGATTCGCAGCCGCACGTTACCTCAAAACAAAAAATATCCCCTTCACCATTATCGACAAAGAAGAACCTAAACACCGCATCGCCGATGAATTCCGAGGCTCCATTGTCACCGGCGATGCCGCCGATCTCGAATTCTTAAAATCTACCTTATTTTTTGAGGCTTCTGCCATCCTCATCACTACGCATGATGATGATACCAATATTTTCCTGACTTTATATTTCCGAAAACTCAGACCCGGTGTCCAAATTATCGTCAGAACAAATCAAGAACGAAACATCCTCATGCTCCATCGTGCAGGCGCAGACTTCGTTGTCTCCTCTTCAACGATGGCTTCTATCATGCTGTTCAACAACCTCAATCAAGGACACCTCTACACCATGGTGGAAGGCCTCTATGCCATTCAGGTCAAAATACCACCTAAAATGGTCGGAAAATCCTTAGTCAATCTGCAATTCCGTGCCCTTACAGGCTGCTCTGTCATTGCCATGATTCAAAATGAACAATGTATTATCAACCCATCACCATTTGAACCCCTGCCTTCTGATGTAGAAATCATTATGGTACTCACCCCAGAAGCCGAAGAACGTTTCGTCAAACATTTTGGAAACGACGAAACAAACATGTAAGGACAAACTGCAATGCTCAAAACAGCATTCAAAGGCAAAAACGCCATTATCTATCAATTCTTGCTTCAAATGATGACTGGGGTCATGCAACTGGCTATGTTTATGGCTCTGCTCACAGCAACAATCGCTATCTCACAGGATTTGGAATCTATCACGGGCTTTTCTGCTGCCTCAGCATGGAAATGGAGCTGTTTCCTAGGCATACCCGCAGGAGCTTTCTGGGTCTTTTCTGCTGCATGCCGCGTGCAAATCTGGCGTGAATTTGATGCCGCCGATACTTCAAGCCAAAGAAAAGATAAATGGATGGTCGATTTGCCCGCCATCATGGGCATCGACCTCATCACAACCCTGCTCCGCAATACTTGCATCATCACCATGATGTTGGCCGTCTTTGGCATGCTCTTCAATGCCTCCAAACTCGGGATGTTTATCACGGCCATCTCTGCACTTTTGCTCTTCTGCCTCGAAATTGTTACACCAGCATGGACATCTGAACGCATCTTGTCAGGCACTCATCTTTGGCATGCCTTAATACATGCTTTACAGAAAATCGTTCAGTCCCCTATCAAAGCCCTCGCCTGCTATCTGATTCCTAACATCATGACCATCACAGCCATCTGCGCATTGCCGCTGCAAACCCAAGCAGGAAACCTCACCGGCATACTCTCCCTCTTGGCCGTTGCCATTTTCATCCCTTGCTTCATTCCCATGTGCTGGCTTAGCTGGATGCGAAACCAAACTTCTGTTTCGTCATCATAGATGGAGTCTAAAGTATTCCAGGAAGCTTCGCGCCTTGTTTCCTCGAATGCAAACAGACATTAAAAAAGCTTCAGCATTCACAAAGTATCAAGCCACCACAAGCGAAATAGGATACAGGGTCCCATTTCGCCCCAAAACGCAAATAACCAGTATCCGTCTAACCCACGAAAAACGCCCAATATTATGGGTTCCAAGGGGCTTAGCCCCTTGGCGGGGTTTGGGGCGGAGCCCCAAAAGAACTTTGCGCATGCCTTGCCCTTTGCACCCCCTCTATTGGGGCAATGCCGCCAAAATCTCACGTAAAGAACGTTTCAACACAGGATGTATCCAGTCCGGAGCTACATCGCAAGCAGGCTCTAAAACAAACTGACGCTGATGCATACGAGGATGCGGCAAAATCAGCTCACACTTATCCACCGGGTCTAAAATGAGATCTTCGTAAAGCAACAGATCGAGATCTATCGTACGTGGACTGCATTCAGGTGCCGGACGAACACGACCTAAAACCTGCTCTACCTCAAGCAAACGATCCAAAAGTTCATTCGGGCTTAAAAATGTTTTCGCCCTAAGAACAGCATTCAAGTAAGAAGGTACAGGCTCAACAGGTACGACAGCTCCTGGCTTATCATAAACAGGATCTGTCGTATAAATTCGACTCAAATGCTGATCAAAGAGGTCACTGCTCAACAATATACATGCACGTGAAAAAGTAACCTCTACATCGCCCAAATTGCCGCCTAAAGCAATTAATATATTATTCATAAATATATCTAAAATCGCGAATTACGGCCATGTGCTGCATATTCGTTGCACTCGAGTCATTGGCTTGAACAGGCTTGACATCTGCCAATTCGCCATTCTTGCTATAAACACGACTGTCAAAAACATGACCATTATAATACTTATGCTGCCCAATCTCACAAGGAATCTCAAACCGATTGAAAGCTTTATCTACAAATAAATGATCTAAAACTTTCTTGCGGTTTTTATTCGTTGTTTCATCATTTTCTTGATCAACTGGAAGCTTCACATCGACATTAAAATAGTCGTCTAAACTCCCATTACCCTGGAAATTCCGGTTAAAATCACCGCCAATCATTAAGAAATAATCCAGCTTATTCTGTTTATCAGCCACATGTTTCTTATTCATCGCTGACATTAAACTCGGAGCTTCCTGCGTACTCGTATCTGTCCCTAAATGAACGCTGATCACCATCAATTCCTTCGGTCCAGGTAAATCAATAATCGCCCAGTCCCAATCACGATTCGACTGTTTATTCGACTTCCAATAACCGGAATCAACAATATCATAACGAGAAATAATACCATTAGGAATCTGTCCACGGCCACGATGATATTTAAATTCTGTACCAAACGCCTGATCAACCAGCTTGCGAATATTCGCATCTGAATCATCACCGCTTGAACTATACATATTAAATTCCTGAATCATAACAATATCAGGTTTAATCGCCTGGAATATACGAATCCCATGACCCGGAGAATACGATTGATGATCCCCGGATGTAATATTCGCAGCAACCGCACGAAATTCTAAAATATTAGAACTGCCCGCAGGAACTCCTTCTGTATCCACCGTTGTCGCGGATATCGGTGCCACAAACAAATTATCAAAACGGGAATCGGCACTCGTAACCTTAAATTCTACCAAATAATCCTGATCGCCATCCCCCTGACCATCACGAAGACCGGAAAGCGTCACTGCCTGACGTATATCCCAATTGTTTGTCGCAAAAACAACCGAAGATGTCGACACTTTGCCTTCACTTGAATCACTGACCGTAATCTGAACATTCACGCTGGCCGTCGGCTGCGTACCCGCCGAAATATAAAATGTCGATTTACCGCCTTCCAAAACACGCAAACTATTCGTACTGACAACCATCGAAGCCGTCGCCGTCGCATCATTATCCACATTTGTCACATGAATACTTTCCACCGTCAGCGCACTGTATTGAGGATCCGCACTCTGAACAGGCCCTAATGTGATATCATAAGTCACATTGCCATCGATTTCATGATCATCAACACTGCTGACCGTAATCACCTGCGGAACATTCCAATTCGTCCCGTCAAACATCAACGAAGCCGTATTCACAGTCCCCTCGCTGGTATCTGAAGAACGCACAGGAATCAATACTTGATCTGTCGGCGCCGCACTCAATGAAACATTGACAGAAGCCGTTGTCCCCGTCTCATACGTCGTCAAACTCGCGGGGGTCACAATCACACTGCCGCGTCCGGGATCCACAGGACCGGGATCCACAGGACCAGGATCTACAGGACCAGGATCTACACTGCCGGCATCGTCATCTGAACACAATATTTGAATTGATTGACTCAAACCGTCAAACGCACTGTCGCTGCTTACCGTCATAAATGTCACTGTGACCGTCACATCGCCATCCTGAACAGCATTGTCAATACACGCAAAATCAACATTTGAAAACGTTGCTGTCTGACCAGGCAAAAAAGATATCACCGAATTGCCCGTCATCCCTAAACGCGCCGGATCCGAAATGGATACACTGACTTGAACAACTGCCGCAGAATTCTCATGAAATCCTACTGATACGGCCTGACTGCCACCATTTTCCATCAGCCATACTGGTTCCTCAGGCATCACAAAAAATACGCCATCGCCATCCTCGTTACAGCTGCATAAACATGCGCTCAAAGCCACCAAAAGACCGTATCGTGCAAATTTCTTTAACATGAGGTTCCCTTGTTCAAGCTCCACCCATGGGAGTTTAAAAATATCGCGTTATTCCATCAGTGTTTTCTGGGGCAAAACACAAAACATACGCAAATTCACAAATCACTTATGCCCTACAAAATATCAAATCTATTGTGGGTTCCAAGGGGCTCAGCCCCTTGGTGGAGTGTGGGGCAAAGCCCCACAAAACTTTGCATGCTCAATAGCTGTAATAAAAATCTCGAATTACAGCCATGTGCTGCATCTGGAATGCACCAGAATCCTCAGCTTTAACCGGCGGCACATACTCAAGCTCTGTCGTACTGCCAACCTTCGTATCCGCATACACACGTGAGTCAAAAACATGCCCATTGGGATAACCATCCGCCCCCGTGTGTGCACCGATTTCAACAGGCACTTCTTTAGCACACCAATCCGGACTGCAAAGCAGCCAGTCATAAGGATGATCACGTTTGGTACTCGTACCTGTCTCGCCATTTTGATCTTCGGGATAAGGACCTTCAGTCTCAAACAAATCTGACATATTCGAAACGACAGCACTGCGCGATTTCGTATTAAAATCGCCGCCCAACAAGAGGAAATAATTCTGTCCCACGGCTTTGCCGCTGTCTATCTTGTTTTGAATCCGTTTCATCAATTCAGGCATTTCACGAGCATTATTGTCAGTATGAAGATGAACACTCACGGCAAGCAGCTCTTTCGGACCCGGCAAGTCAATCACAGCCCAGTCCCAGTTGCGATTGCTCACCACATTCGAAGTCCAATACCCAGATTCTAAAATCGGATAACGGGATATAATGCCGTTCGGAATCGAACCATTGCCATGATAATAATAAAATTCACTGCCAAATGCCGTATCCACCAGCTTCCGAATATCCGCAGATGTGTCGTTGGCACTGTACATATTGAATTCCTGAATCAATACAATGTCTGGCTTGACCGCTTGGAAAATACGAATCCCCGGACCTTCGGAATAAGACTGATAATTCCCAGACGTAATATTGGCCGCCATTGCACGAATCTTCACAGATTCACCCGTATGGATATCACTGTCCGTACAAGTCACCTGAATCGGCGCAATCTGATACCCATTAAAACGTGGATCTGTACTGGCAACCTGAAATTCAACTCTGAAATGCTGCGTACCGTCTTCAACGCCATCGACAACGCCAAAAACTTCGATGTTTTGTGCCGTTTCCCAGTCTTGTTCTGTAAATGTCAGAACTGAAGGCTTGATCTGGCCTTCTGTCGTATCCGTCACGGTCATCGTCACGGTAACAGGCGCAATCGGCTTCGTCCCAGGAGCCACTGTAAAAACACCATGGGCACCGCTTTCTTCAATTTGCAAGGATGTCGCACTCACCTTGAAAGAAGCCGGAATATCAGGCGGATCATTATCAAGATTCGTCACCGCTACCGATGAAACAGGCATACCGGCATAACGTGAATCTGAACTTTGAACAGGACCTAATTGAATGACATAGTCTACATCGCCATCCGAAACTTGATCATCCACACCCGTTATCGTTACGGACTGTTTCTGATTCCAGGTCTCACGCTTAAAAACCAGCTGATTGACGCTGACTTTGCCCTCTTTGGGATTGCTTGATACCACAGGAATCGTCACAGAAGCCGTCGGCTCACCTTTAAGCACAACTTCAAAATTCGCTGTTTTACCTTTTTCAGATGTTTCCAAACCACCCACAGGAGAAACCAAAACACCCGGCGTTCCATCAGGAATCAGCTCAACCGTCTCGGTATCTTTATTGATAACACTGACAATCACAGATGCGGCATCATCCAATTCATTGTCGGCGGCAATCGGCAACACCTCAATCCCATAAGCCACATCACCATCGTCATCATTATCATCCTGACCCGTGACAGTCACAATCTGCGGTCTGTTCCAATCAAGTGATGTAAAAAGCAACTCATGCGGTGAAACAATCCCCTCGGTAATATCCAGACTGCGAACCGAAACCGCCACAGGAGATTTTACTCTTTGCGTCAAGACAACTGCAAACTGAGCTTCACCGCCATCCTCAGTCGTCACCAAACCGCTTTGCGGTGCCACCTTGAGAATGGAAACGCGCTCGAAATCATGTCCGGGACGATCTATAGGATTATCACCAGGGTCTTGGTTATCACCGGGATTTGAATGATCACCGGGGTCTTTACCGTCATTGGGCTCCCCAGGTTCATCCGAGGCATCGTCATCCAGACATGTGATGTCACGTGTCACCACAAGATTGTTGTAATCGGGATCCAAACTGCTGGCAACAAAAGATACGGTCACATCCTGATCGCCAGTCGTGGCATTGTCATGACATGATACGGGAATCGTCCAGGCCATTCCCCACTGATCCGGACGAATGACCACAGATTCTGTCACCGCAGAAACGGCCTGCGGCATCGGCGACAAAACAGAAACTGTTACCGGTGCTACAGGCTCTGTATTCAGCTTGACAACATATTGCGTCGTTCCGCCATTTTCTGCCATCTGAACCGAAGTCTCAGGCGATACATACAACTGCCCTTCCGGACGCACCTCTGTACAGCTTCCTAAAACACATCCCATCACACAGATGCAAACCGTTAACAATCGCCTGGACATGATAAACCCCTTCAACAGTAAAGCTATTCCCGACCGTAAACCATCGGGCCAAACTCCCTACTCAATGAAGATGTGTTTTTCAATCTTTTATTCTTAATTTTTCTATTTTTTGCCTTTTAAGTCATTCATCCGTATGAGAATTTTTTAAACATTAAACAAACACTTTTGTTATCAACTAAATGCATGCATGAACTGAACAAGGTAAATCATTCTCAAAGAACAAGGCAAATCATTATCAAAAAAAAGCGCGCGGCGTATGGGCGCGGGCGACATCCGGTCGGCCCCTGGCCCATAGCCGCGCGCCGCAGGCCGTATTGCCTGCAAGGCAATAGGCCGCATCAAAAAGCCATACCTCAAATCAATGTTTTAGGCGGAATCACAGCACCTTTAGGAATCACGGTGATGCCGTCGCGCACATAGTAATTTTCGCCATCATAATTGAGGTCTTCAGGCTGACGGCGAATAATCACATCATCGCCAATGCGCGCATTTTTGTCGATAATGCAATGTTCAATCGTCACATTGCGCCCAATCCCCAACGGTATCATATTATGGCGATCCTCGCGGTTGAGCAGTTTCGGATTCTCCTCGTCATAATAATCGGCGCCCAGCATCACGACTTCTTTGAGTGTCGCGCCGGGACGGATGATACTGCGCACGCCAATCACGGAATCCGAAATAATGGCACCGTGCAAATCCGTACCTTCCGCAACAAGGCTGTCGCGAATCGCGGAACGAATAATGCGAGCAGGCGCAAGGGAACGCATGTTCGTGTAGATGGGGTTTTGAGGGCAGTAAAGCGGAAACGGCGGATTGACTTGTGCCGCCTGAATATTGGCCTGATAAAACGCCGAAATCGTCCCGATATCCGCCCAATAACCTTCGTGAAGATGCGTCGCTATGCGCGTCTTGCCAATCAAACCGGGAATAATCTGACTGCCGAAATCGTTGTCATGATTCTGCAGGCTTTCCTTGAGAAGCATGCTTTTGAAAGCATAAATCCCCATACTGGCAAGGTACCAACCATCAGCAGGATCAAGACCCACCTGACGGCACATCGAATCAGGCGCACGAAAACGTTCAATCACAGCAGGATCTTTGGGCTTTTCAACAAACTCCTCAACCATCCCTTCTTCATTGACACGAAGAAGCCCCATACGCGATGCATCCTCTCGATTGACCAAATAAACCGCCAGAGTCAAACCGGCATCTTTGGCACGGTGATGCGCCAGCATCTTGGAATAATCCATACGATACAGATGATCGCCAGAAAGAATCAGCGTGTCTTCACTGGCAAAATGCATGATGTGATGAAGCGTCGCACGGACAGCATCGGCCGTACCCTGAAACCAATCCTGACTGCGTTCCGTCTGTTCTGCCGCCAAAATCTCAACAAAACCATGTGAAAAAGCATCAAATTTGTACGCCATCATAATATGACGATGCAAACTGGCACTCAGAAACTGCGTCAGCAAAAATACACGGTTTATCCCCGAATTGATACAGTTCGAAAGCGTCACGTCAATCAGACGATACTTGCCAAAAAGCGGTACCGCCGGCTTTGCACGTTCGTGAGTCAGCGGATAAAGACGGCTACCACGACCACCGCCCAAAACAACTGCCACAACTCTATCCATAATATCCTCCATTCTCTGATGTGGGTATTCATGACGCATGATAAACTTTGCACACACAGGCACAATCCCTATCATAACCCATACAAAGTCTTTTCTACTCCCCAAATTCTCACGTCTCAACAGGAAATTTATGATTCTATTGCATTTCCTACAGCCACACACAACGACATTTGAAGTTCATTCACATTTTTAGACATAACATCACACAATGTGCGCCACAAAACTACACAACCATCACATAACAACACGCCACAAAACATATCATCCGATATCAAACAAATATCATACATGGTAAACGCCAACCCCACACCCAATCCAAATAGAAATTAATGTTTGATAAATACTTCAAAAAAA
>JAGBXG010000513.1 GCA_017629415.1 Pseudomonadota bacterium
GGGGATGGATCACCTCCTTTAACGGATGATGATTTCTGTGTTAAACAGAAACAATTCGTGGTCATACGCACTATTTCGCGTATTTCTCTCTTGGTTTTCCTCAGATGGAATGGGCTCAAAACTGATTTGGTTTTGGGCTTTTTTCGTTTTTGTTGTTTGAAATTGATGTATTTTTCGTTTTATCAATCTTCATTTAAACAGGCTGTGTCAGCTGGCAATATGTGCAAAGTTTGGTCTTTGTTGGGGTTCTAACCTTAACAGATATGAGTTGAACCAAACAGTATTGTAAATGCATGTCAAAGAACTGCTGAAATAAAATAAGTGTTCAAAGTGGAAAACGCATTCCACGAAGTCATCCGTACTTTTGGGTTGCCAGCTGTTAGAAAGAGGAATCAGGATGGTGTTTTCATTTTTGGTGGATGATTTTGTTGGGATATTTTCTTGATTCTATAACGAGTACGGTTGCTGTCAGTGCAAAAAATTGAAGGGTGATAGCGTACAGAATGTCGCGAATATCGACCACACCTCGAGCAATGTTAGAAAAGTGGACGTTTGCTGAGATATTTTGAAGGATCGTTGCAGTGATGCCTGATGCATCCAAAGACAGCTGATGCACAAAGGTGAGTGCAAAGCACATGAAAAAGGCGATCAGCATGGATGAAATTTGGTCTTTTGAGCATGCCGACGCAAGTATTCCAAGTGCGATATAACCGCCGCCAAGTAATAACAGAGCCATGTATCCGCCGATGACGGGGCCCCAGTCCAGCGGACCAAGTGTAGCCAATGTGATGGGATAAGAGAGTGTGAATAAAAGGATAATAGCCAGGAGTGTGATGCAGGCTCCGAATTTAGCGAGTATGATTTGCCAGGTATGGACAGGCATGGTTTGGAGTAAGTCGAGCGTTTGGTGGCTGCGTTCTGCGGCAAGTGTGCCCATGGTGAGAGCAGGGCAGAAAATGGACAGCAGCAAGGGGGCCTGTGAGAAGAATTGACGCAGATTGAGTGCTTGAACGGTATCGAAGAAATCGATGAAGAACATGGCTCCCATCATGAGCAAAAAAAGTACAATGATGGTGCAGATGACATTGGAATGAAGCATTCGCGAAAGATCGCGAGTATATATTGGCCACATATCGGGTAGATATCACGAATGAAAAAGGGATATGAAGGATGAAGTCTGACGATATATTTTATTCCAAACTTGAGGCATTGGAAGAGTTTGTGTCAGAGTCAGATTTTAATTCTGAGTTTGAGTTTATTTCTGAGTTTGAGTTTGTTTCTGAGTTTGAGTTTATTTCTGAGTTTGAGTTGAGATGTGTGGATGCTTGTGTGTAATATGCAAACAAATCCTCGATGTTGGCATCCGGTTTATGGATTTTATCAGCCAGGTTTTGAAGAAGCTTAGCAGGGGTACCATCGCAGACGATTTTTCCTTGATTTAAGATGATAACACGTGTGGCGATAGCGGTAACTTCTTGTAAAATATGCGTGGATAGGAGGACAGTTTTTTCGCGTCCGATTTCGATGATCAGATCACGGATTTCTCGGATTTGGTTGGGATCGAGTCCGGTTGTAGCTTCATCGAGGATGAGCAAGTCGGGTTGATGGATGATCGCCTGTGCGATACCGACACGTTGTCTGTATCCTCGCGAGAGTGCTTCGATAGGGCGATTGAGAACTTCGGAAATACCGCATTGTTTGGCAACGGTTTGAACGGCATTTTTGCGTTCTTTGCGTGGAATTTGTCTTTGAGCTGCAATGGAATACAAGGCGTCACAGACAAGCATGTCGAGGTATAACGGATTTGTTTCGGGCAGATATCCGAGATTTTTTCTGACTTGTATGGGGGATTTGATAACATCGAATCCGGCGACTTCAATTTGCCCTGCGCTAGGTCGCAGCAAGGTTGTGATGGCCTTCATGGTCGTCGATTTTCCGGCTCCGTTAGGGCCAAGAAAAGCGACGATTTCGCCTTTTTTAAGTTCAAATGAAATGTGGTTTACGGCTCGATGTTCGCCGTAGTCGTAGCTGAAATCGGTGACTTTGAGCATTGGGGATAAATTGGGATGAAGAGAGCCAGTAACGCAAGGATTGCGTTATTCATATTTGGGTATTATCACGAACTGATGACAGAATAAACGGTACATATTGTGTGTGGCATTGAGTTCAGGCTACATAAAGTTCATTTGTAGCTTTGTTTTAATCCACGCCATGGGGCTGAGTTTTTGGAACTTACAATAGATTTGATGGTTTTGGAATGAGTGAGACAAATACTGGTTGCAGATGTCGAAGGGCGCAATGGAACCCTGTATCTGATTTTTATCTTTACAATGTATCGAGGTGTCAGTGATTTGAGACTTTGTTGTGTTTTGTTTAGGGAGTGATGTATGCAAAGTGGGGATGTCGGCGCGTATCTGGTTTACCAGATAGCGCCGGCAGGCGGCGCGTATGACGCGTTTGCGGCATAGCGACGCATTAAAATCCTGAAAAATTTGGCATAAATAGAGATATTTTGCTGTTATGGCTTTTGAAAAGGTTTGATGTCATGGGTGGGATATGGGGGATGGCGCATAATTCACTTGCTTAAAAAGACAAAATGACGCAAAGAGTGTAGAACGCTATGGGAGTGTAGCGTTTGAGTCAGATGAATTGTCGCACAGACGACGAAATAAAAATAACAAGCTTTTAGGAGGCTAAAATGAGCAAACGTTTTGTCCTTGTCATGCTGGTCATGGTTGGCATGGCTTTTGGAATGATGGGATGCAAATCTTGGGCACCCAGCACGACAGAAACTGGTAAATGTGCAGTGGATCGTCAGTGGGTAGCTCCGAAACAAGATCCTGAAACGGGCGAATGGAAGGAAGGCTATTGTGAATGGCTTCCTGGCAAGGCAGGTTAGTCTTGAATTGAGAATAAAAGGCGGCTTTTGAGGCCGCTTTTTTTGTATGTGATAACAAGATTTGCCGAAAAGCATGTAAATCGTTAAATTATGTTGTGCATTTTCGTATGAGGTTCGGATTTGCCTGAATTTACATGGTTTAGGAAAGAGGAAAATCGGATGCTCAGAAGTCATCGTGTCCATATGGCATGGAAAAGGCAGTTTGCTTGCTGTTCTGTTGTGCTGGGGTGTTTGCTGTGTTCATCTGTTGTATATGGTGTGCCTCAAGACTGGTGTGCCCCCATTTCCAAAGAGGCAGAGGCGGTTTATCCTGAAGTGATGGAGGGGGAATGGGTTATCACGACAGAGATTGGTCAGCCTGTATATGCGCTTTCAGGCGGGACTGTGGAAAGCATTTATCCCGAAACGAATGGGACTATGCCTGAGGGATGGTCTGTTTGCGAGGGCAGACCTGAAACAGCAAGGATTGTGATCAATCACGGCGGTA
>JAGBXG010000514.1 GCA_017629415.1 Pseudomonadota bacterium
CATACGCAAAATCCTTGTCGAACATTATCCCACATCTCACCCAGAAACTCAGCACCTTGAACACACAATAGAAACGGTTTGGGATAAGTCAGATGCTTAACCGTGACTGATATTTTGAAAAGATAAAGACACACGCGCCCTTTTTGCATCCCCACCTTCAAATCGTCTAAAATTGTTTGCAAAATCGGTATGATTTATGAATAAGCAAATAAGATGTGCATGAAATGAGTTTCGTCATTTCAAATATTGTTGTGTTTTTATGTTTTCAGCCACGGAGGTTGTGATGAAAAAGATTTTAACCTGTCTTGCATTTGCCGCTTGTGCCACATTCGCTTTTGCCACTACGGCATCGGCCAAATTGCCTGCCGATATGGAAGAATTTAAAGCCCGTTATGATGCGGAAGCCAAAACCCCCGAAGGCGCAGCCAAACTTTGGCTCGAAGCAGCTTTCCTCTATTCAGACCCCAGCACACGCAACCTTGGACGCGATATTTTTGTCGTTCTGATGCGTAAACTGCCCAAAGATTTTGAACGCAATGCCGCCCATTCCGTCATGGTGGACAAACTCAAAAATGAATCCCATATCATGCGTTCTTTCTGTGCCGGCACGTCCCCCGAAAATGGCTACACCACAGACCTTAACAAATGTGAAATCACTGTGACTCAATCCAAAGAAGGCTATGAAAATACATGGAATCTTTGGCTCAAAAGCTCAGGTTCTGACTCCAACCGTCAAGTCACATTGACAAAAGACGGCGATCACTGGCAAGTCTCAAATGCCGCCGGCCTGTACATGGGCATCCGTCCGCCACAAAAATAATTGACTTCATCCGCACCAGCGGTTCTTTCTTGTTCCAGTGCCTCAGAAAGCCATCCAGCCCTGAGGCTTTCTTTTATCCCCATGGATCTACGCCTCTTTTTTACCGAACTGCCGCCCGCATCAGCACTTCATGCACTCGATAAACGCCTGGATGCCCTGGCAAAATCCCAAGAATACATCGACGGTGGACGAAGACTTTGGATCACACATGTCCCCGAAACCGTAACACGCCCGTTTCTACACCCCAAACCTTTCGATATCCTCGTTTCACCCCTGCGCTTTTCTGCTTCTGAAATCGAAGATTTTCGTATGGAAATCGGTACAGAACCCAAACGTTGCATGATTTGCCGCACATACGATGAATCACATGCCACGATCGATGTGCTTTTTGCCATCGCCGCTGAAATCATGACTCGTACGCCTGCGCTGCTTGCCATCAACGACAAACTCGGCAGAAAGATGTTTCATATCCACGCACTTGAGCCAGAATTTCCCACACAATGCCTCGACGAGTTTCCAGGGTCCGTTTACGAAATCGCTCATGAAAACTCAGAGGGCGATCTCAACGTCGAATGGCTGGTCGATGGACGATGGCTCAAAGCATGGTTGACTCAAAAATATCTGCAGACCGGACAAACGAAAACTTCTGAAAATTCGAGATTTGCTTCACTCGACTACACTTAAGCCCCCCAAACACTCCCCAGTGCCTACCCCAAGGAGGTCATTATCATGCGTGTCAATGCAGCTCTCACCCGAATTTTTTCATATCTCGATGATGATAACCCACATGCTCACGTCAAATCCCTTCGCGCATTGCTTGCCAGTATGAGAAAAGGCCTTGACCGAAGCGGACTTGACGCAGAAGTCATCGACTTCATCAACGAATACATCGATACATGGCTCATACCGCACGCCATCGAAGAAGATATCGACTCTTTTTGCGAAGAAACAAACGATGTCAAAGAAAAAGTGTGCTTCGACGACGTA
>JAGBXG010000515.1 GCA_017629415.1 Pseudomonadota bacterium
GCCACCGCATATTGTGGCCGGAGAAAATCTCAATTTCTTTCCTGTGGGCGGTATCTTACGCCGTGGTGGCGCATTTTTTATTAAACGTAGCTTTAAAGGCGAACAACTTTATACAATTTGTATTCGTTATTATATCGCCAAAATTTTGCATGAAGGATTTCCGGTTGAATTCTTCATCGAAGGTGGACGTTCACGCACGGGACAAGTCCTGCAACCCAAGTTCGGGATTTTGCGCATGATCGCCCAAGCAGTTCAGGCCGACCCTGCCTTGCCTGTCAAAATCATTCCTTGCGCCATTACTTATGAAAAAGTCATCGAAGATATGGCGTATAAGAATGAGCAGGATGGTGCCGTCAAACAAAAGGAAAACTTTTCTAATCTCATTGGGACGACAAAGCTGTTAATCAGCAAATATGGCCAGATTTATGTGTCTTTTTCTGATCCTATCGATATGAATGAAGCACTCAATCTGAAACCCGAGACCGCGCATCAGGTCACAGACGCAGAATTGACCCAAAATATCGATGTCATGGCCACAGATTTGATGGCGCGCATCAATCAGGCTTCGACGATTACGACGAGCTCACTGCTCAGCTGTGCTTTGCTCAATGCCGTATCACAGCCCGTCAAGCTTGATATTTTGCTCGAAACGGCTGCTTTTTTCTTGGCTTTGCTCATCGAACGCAATGCGCTGATCACGCCGGTTTTGCAGACCGCTTTGGCCGCCAGCCGAGCTTCATTGCACGAAACCGTCAATTCTGATGATATGCCGGTCATTCCTGGCCATTCCGGAGCCTTTGTCTTCAATATGGCTTCCGAATCTTCCGAAGAAAACCGCGAGCAGAAAAGTGACAGCGGTTCCATGCTGGCAGTGGGCGGCAATCATGCTCGGCTCGTCAAATCATTGCACGATCCCATTCTGGAAACGCTCAAGCTGTTTAAACACAACGGCACGATTAAAAAACGCGGTGATGATATCGAAATTGCCACCAGCGGTCGTTTGCAGATGGCTTTCTATAAAAATATTCTGCTGTATGCCCTTATCGATGACATTTATTTGGCGCATGTACTGATTCATGAAAGTTCCAAAGATGAAGAGGGTTCACAGAAAATCACGCGCGAGCTTGCACTTGAAGCCTTCCTGCATCTGGCGGATGATTTTTCGGTGGAATTTAAGCCCTCCAACATGGACTCCCGTTTTGACGAAACCTGGCAGAAATTTGAAACGCGCCAGTGGCTTGAAATTCAAGGCCATGAAGGCACCCTGACCGAAGCCGGCCTCAAGGCTATGCACAGCCTGAGCCGTTGTATTGCGCACCATTTGGCAAGCTATAAAACGGTATCTATCGCGTACGAAAATCTGACCGAAACGATAGAAGAATCTAAATTCATTGCCAATATCATGACACAAGCCAAACAAGATATCGGTGAGGGTAAGTTATTGCCCGAATCGTGTTCCAAAGTCGTTTACAGTCATGCCGTTTCTAAACTGATTGCCATGGGTAAGTTCGAAGTCTCTTATGAGCAAAGCGGCCGTAAACACGCGAAATTCCTCAAAAAGATATAATATTTTATGATTTTGGGGACGGGCTATTGCCCGGCGCAGCCTATTTGCGAAGCAAATACGGCTGCGCAACTGATTTTGAAGGGGGCAAGCCCCCAGGGCTGTCGCATTCTAAAAAATGCCTGTTTTTCCTTGACAAAA
>JAGBXG010000516.1 GCA_017629415.1 Pseudomonadota bacterium
GCCGCTATGGCTTGCGCCATATGCGCCGGTCTTGGGGAACGGGCTTCGCCTATGCTTGTGCATACGCCTTGGCCAGACGTCGATTTATGTCAGAATTTCGATTATTTTCTGAAGGGATAGAGCAGTGAGAACATGACGGAATAACGATTCACGGGAACGCCTTCTTTTTCATAATAATATCGATAAGTCGGCGATTCGGTCATGCCTTCTGAAAATGCATAACTTCCTTGTACCATCAAACCGAGGTTAGCCGGCAGTTTGACAGAAATCTGAGGCTGGAATACTGCATAAAATGGATTGTTATAAGTCTTATCATTCCAACTAAAATAAGATTTTCTTGGTGATGTTCCCCCAACGAGGAAAAATGCTAAATCTGCTGTCAGATAATCGTTGATATAAGTCGCGCCAAGTTTGGCTGTATGCATTTTGTCATTAGGTCCAGCGATTGCATCCTCTTTCTTATCGGTGTGCGCGATAATACTGTACATGAAGCTGTAATGGGCATACAGATTCCAGTATTCTCCAATCGCTGTATCTAAACCAAGATTAAAGCCTGCAATATCTGCAGATTCATTCTCAATTTGAACAGGAATATCATAATCTTGAATACCATATGTGTTAATATATGAGTCATCATTCATTGGAAGTCCGACAAATTGCATCAAGATCGGATCATCAATATGTGTATAATAAACATCGAAATTCAAACGCATGAAATCTGTAGGTTTGAACAGGAATGCCAGTTCAACTTTGTGATGTAATTCAGGATTTGCGGCTTTTTTAAATGTATCTTTTATGTTTTCGTTTTCAATATTCGTATCTTCTTGTTTATATTGATATAACTCTAATTGATATATGGATGCTGACTTGGGTGTAAATCCATAAGACAGGCGCATGCTCATCCAGTCTGTGAAAGCTCCGTTAAAGGCTGCATGGGCTGAAGGCAAATAAGCCGTATTATCAGCACTGATATGGTATGCATCAAATCTCAGACCGGCCGTAAGGCTGATGCGATCTTGCCATAATTTATGTTCATCCATAATATAAAGGGATGGCGTAAAAAGATGGTGAGAATCCCCTTTGTTTGCACTGAAATCTGCCTGATTCGTATTGGATTTGTTGTCATCCAAAGTAAGCCCCTGATAATTGAGGCTGAGACCTGCGGTGAAGATATTATTGTCAGCAATGCGCCACAAAAGCTGTGCATTGGCATAAAGTTGATGCGTATAAAATGTGTTATCGATCCAATACTTTTTATGATAAGTCGTATTATTCGTATTAAAATCTAATCGATTTAAACGATAAGATATCAAAGAACGCATTTCAAAATCATCTTTGATCTTATCTTCAAAAATGAAATCTGTATAAAATTGAATGCGTTGAAATCTTTGTAATGTGGTTGCTGCGACATCTCTAATCCCCGAGTCTTCGACTTGTTCAGTCGTAAAGGCAATATAAGGATGATATTCAGAACCATCTAAACCAGAATCTCTATATTGGAAACCGAGATTCCATTTGAGACTTTTATAGTTTAATTTGAAATCGACATCCGTCCAATGTTTGTCTGAATTTGAATCCAGATTTTCATGGCGGAAAAATGTTGGCGTTTGGTTGTTTCCAACGTTTTCGCCAGCTTGTTCCATGACGTATTGCTGATAGGCATAATTGCCAATCAGGCCTGAACCTTGTGTGGTATTGCCAGATACGTGTCCGACAATACCCAAATCTTTATCTTCATGATAATAAGCAGCCGTCGCCGAACCTTTAAATGTCAGATTGTTTTGTATCGTTAAACGATACTCGCCATATTTATCGATGTCTTTGGCATTCTTGGTAAAGATATGCACAACACCTTGTGTGGCGCCATTGCCATACATGGCCGCCCCGGGGCCTGTCACCACTTCAATGCGTTGGATGAGTTCAATGGGATAGGTTTCATCCAGATAGATGCCGGAGGTATGGACGTCATTGAGGGGAACACCGTCTTGCATCCAAACAATGCCAGTGTTGAATCTGTCTATACCGCCTGTGCTGCGGATAGAAACTGTCTGAAATTGGGATTCATCAGTGACGGTTTGAACACCAGGAATATGCCGAAGCATTTCGGCCAAAGTTCGCCAGCCATGATTGGCAATATCTTTGTCTGTGATGACGTAAACGCTTGTGGATGCGTCATCGATTTTCTGCTTTTTTAAGCCGGCAGAATAGACCACATTTTTCGCATTATTTTCCCAGTCGGCACGATGTAGCCAGTCACTTCCAAGTTCAATGGGATCATCTGCAGGAGGATCAGGGATTGTCCTTTCGTCGGATGCTGTTTCCTCGACAGATTGAGCCATGGCAGACACTGGCCATGAAAGACTGAGTATCGAAGCAATGGCAAAAATCGAACGAACGAAATAGGGCGTTTTCATATCAATCTTCCTGGCTTGAGAAATTCGGAATTTTGTACACATGCCGCCATATTACGACATGCGGGATATGATGAGAAAGACTCACTGGTTTGGCTATCGAATGCGTGTATGCCATTTTTACCGGGAACTGGCTGAGCGTGATTCAAAGTGAGTCATGCTGTACAATTTGGGGTAAATACATGACAGGCTATGATTCAAAACATGAATCACAGCCTGTTGGGATTGTGTTCATCAGAACACATGAAATGAACTTAGAAAGTTAGATTATTCAGAAGCCAGCTGGAGCAGTTGTTGAGCTATTGCAGCAAATTGCTCATTTTTCTGTGCCATTGCAGCCAACAGGGCTTCGATTTGAGCTGCTTTTTCGGCATCGGCTGCCATCAGGGCTTCGATTTGACTATTCTTTTCAGCGTCAGCGGCAATGAAGGCTTCGAGCTGAGCAGTTTTTTCAGCATCTATGGCTGCATATTCATCCAGCTGTGCGCCGATATTATTGGTTTCTGCGTTGAGTTGTTCCGTGATGGATTCCGCATTTTGGCAACGTGCAGTCAGGGCATCACATTGGCTTTGAAGCATCGTGATGCGGCTGTCTTTGGCGGCAAGTTCAGATTTAAGCGCTGTTACTTCATTACGCAAAACCATGATTTCATCGTTCAAACGTGCGTTATCAGCTGCCGAAAGTGCGCTTTGACTGATTGCAGTAAAGGAGGCTGAAACGGAAACGGCTTTGTTGTCGCTGGAAGGCAAATTGCGAGAGCCGCTCAAACCAGCAGCTAAAGGAGCTCTAGGAAAACTGCCAGTCGGTGATTTGACCGGAGCCGGATGTGTGGCGGCAACAGCCGGAGCCGGATGTGCAGCGGGTGCTGCCGGCGCTGCTGGCGTTGCCACTCCCGTGCGCGGTGGCAAACCAGGCTTGGGCGGCAAACCAGGGATGCTGGGCAGCTTTTCACCAGGTTTGGGGGCATTGCCAAGTTTGTTGGGCATGGCAGTCGGCATGCCAGGAATTGCAGGCTTGGGAGGCGCAACCGGTGCAGGTGCAGCAGGCACAGCAGGTGCAGCAGGCACAGCAGGTGCAGGGGCAATTTCCATTTGAACATCTTCTTCAAAAGCTTCATCTGCCGGCTCTTCAAGACCTGCGTCAATATCTTCAAACAGACTCATGTCATCCAGTGCCAAGGCTTTGATAACTTCACTGTCTTCCCCGGGTTCGCCTTCTTCCTGAACATAATCGATCATTTCTTCTGCGGGAGCCATGGCTTCAAGTTCTGCAAAAATGGCTTCCATTTCCTGAAGCATGACCGTGACATCCAATGGCTTGAGGAAATAACCATCGGCATGATTGGCCAAAGTCAGATGTTGTTCAAAGGCATCGGTCGTTTCGGCACTGCTTGTGATGAAAACCGGAATATTGGCTGTTTGTGGGTTGCGTTTCAATGTCGAGCAGACCATGAAGCCATTCATGTCTAAGAGTTCCACGGAGACTATCACAAGAGCTGCATCTGCGGCCTGAGTCAGACCGGCATGACCGCTTGTCTGCGTTACGACATAATAACCAGCCTCTGACAGTTCCTGACTGAGTGTGCCCAACAAACCTGTGTCTGTATCGATAATGAGTACTTTCTTCATGGAATTTCCTTTTTGCAGCAATAAAATTGCGAAATACGCTGAACGATATTTTACAATGTTTTAGGCGATGACTCAAGCATTCTCGAAGGGCTTGGGGATGTTTCGCTCATGTGTTTTTTGTATCAGTCGTGGTGTGCGGGGCGTTGCGGGGCGATAAGCCCCGCAAAGGGGGTAGGTGCGTATTGCGCAATGTTGCGCCATATCACCGCAAGGGGGTTTCCCCCAGCCACA
>JAGBXG010000517.1 GCA_017629415.1 Pseudomonadota bacterium
AGGTTGATGCATACATGTGAGATGTTTTCTTTGCACCAGGTCAGAATGGGGGCAGTGCAGCAGTCGATGTGGCCGGGCATGACGAGATGCCGGATGATGTGCGGCGCATCGGATGGATAGGTTTTGACAGCAGTTTGAATGCATGTCGTCACTGTTTGCCAATAGTTTGGCGCGTTTCCGACGATGTGTTGGCATGCGGGCATGGCTTTGAGGTCGAAGACGAACGCATCAATGATGCCTTGCATGCTCGGTATGAGATCGGTATGAAAATAGGCGTTAGTATTGAGATAAATGGGGGGGCAATGGGGCAGTAGTTTTTTGAGATTTTGGGATGTTTCGAGGACAAAAGGCAGCTGTAAAGCGGGTTCTCCGCCGATCCATTCGATAGATTTTGGGATTTGAGTGCGTTCAAAGTGCCTGGCAAGCGCGTTGGCATAGCGTTCAGGCGTGCCGACGGGGAGTGGTGGGGCGTTGAAGCGGCATTTTTCAGGGCATGTCGGGCAGGTGAGATTGCATCCGGCCATGTTGATGATGAATGCCGGCACGAGTGTGATTTCTTCGCCGAGATGAAAGAAATGCTGGTAGATGGCGGGTGTATGGGTGATGCCGCAGAAACCAGTTTGTCCTGCGGTTCTGTCGATGCCGCATTGACGCGGGCAAAGTCGGCATGTTTTGAGCCATTTTTTATACATGGTTATAAGTTTTCGATGAGATCGCCAGCACAAGTGGCATTGTGATGGATGGCAGTGGCTTTACGACCGGCTTTAGAATGTGCGTTGACGGCCATGGCAGCAATATCGAAAGCATCAAACCATCGTGTCCATGCGCCGTTTCGAGCTTGAGCCAGGAGGCCGCCGAGGATACCGGCTAAGACATCGCCCATCCCCGCCGTTGCAAGAGCCGGATTTGGGTGCGGTGAAATGCCCATTCTTCCGTTTGATTTAGAACGTCCGGATTTGGTGGCAATAATGGTGGTATGAGCTTTGATAATGCAGGTTGCTGCGTATTGATCGGCAATTTGTCTTGCATATTTGACGGGATCGAAAAGGATTTCGCGCGTCAGAGTATTGGCAAGGCGTGAGGCTTCGGCGGGATGCGGTGTTAAAAAGACTTCTGTACAGTTGTGCGCGATTGGATTTTGTGCGAGTGCCCATAAGGCATCGGCATCGAGAATGATTTTGGCATTTGAGACTGTCAAGCAAGTTTGGACAATTTCAAGGGTTGTATTGTCTCTGCCCAGGCCTGGTCCGACGACGAGCACATCGGCTTTTTGAATCCATTCACAGAGGGCTTGCGTGTCGAGTGTTTGGTCTTGTTTGAGGATGGGGGCGACCATGATTTCATCGGGTGCATGCATGGGGCATTTGGCAGCAATGGTCACGAGTCCTGCGCCAGCCCGGAGGGCCGCGCGTCCGGCGAGACAAGCGGCCCCCGGCATGGTTTGTGCGCCGCCAACGACGAGGACATGCCCGCATTTTCCTTTGTGGGTATCGAGTGCACGTTCGGTTTCACGCCAATATTTATCATGGCAGTAATGATCCCCGAGCAGGAGACATCTTGGGGCCAGGTTTGGCCATGGACGTAAGCCGATATCGATGCAATGCAGTTTGCCGCAATGCGTGGGTCCATCGCCGATAAAATGCCCATATTTGGGGGCACCGAAAGTAATGGTATCTGTGGCCATCAGAGCCCGTGGGGGGGATTCGTCTTCAATGGTGCCTCGATAGCCCGTTTTGGCATCAATACCGGAGGGTATATCGATACTGAGCACTGGACAATCGAGTTCAGCAATGCATTGATAAACGCGTGTCATGAGTGTGCTGTGGGTGGGTCTGTATCCTGTTCCGAAGATGCCATCAATGACGAGAATGTCTTTGCGGCGTGTCCATTCCAGGATTTTTCCGGCATCAGCAGTGTGGCGCAGGATGACTCTTGGGAGATGTTTGACGCGTTCAAGCATGGTCAGGGCATCCCGTGTTTTGACGATGGCATCGTCAAAAGCAAACAGATGAATGTGGATACCGCATCGTTCTAGGTACCAGGCGGCAACGAGTGCATCGCCGCCGTTATTGCCTTGGCCACAGAAAACTAAGGCATCGTGCGTATTGGGATAATGCTCGAGCGCGTACATTGCCACAGAGCGTCCTGCGATTTCCATGAGTTCGCGTCCTCTGTTGGGGATTTCAGCGATTTCAGCTGTTTCCCATGCGCGCATGTCTGTGGGTGTGACACAATAATTGCCATCATGATGTTTGGGTGTATGCCATGAAAATGCCATAATTTGCCGTCTCCCCGGTCTGGCGTTAGATAAAGATATGGTTCCCAGTACCATTGGCTGGGATTTCTTCTTTATCACAATGGGAGACCATGGATGGCCACAAAACAGAAACTTACGCTATATTTTCCGCCAGATTTGCTTGAAGAGGCTCGCTTGGAAGCTGAGCGCCAGGAACGGACAGTGTCTTGGATACTTCAAAAAGCCTGGGAATTTGCGCGTCATGAGATTCATAAACTGCCCAGTGCGGATGCCCCTTTGCGTACACAATCCGTACATCAAGGGGCCGAATCTGATGATAACTGGTGCTCGCAAGTGAGCTGATAGATTTGGAGAGTGTCAAGGGGGACAGTTCTTTTGGGACTCTCACAAAGCTTTACCTCTTAATCGTCGATTGGATTTTTTCATCGCATTCAGTGATACGCTTTTTACGATACTCGTCGGGATCTGCATCATAATATCTTTGAGCCCATATTTTGGCATCGGAATAAGCGTAAAAAATATTACTATAGATACTATAAAGGTCAAAAGCTGCTTCTTTATCTCCATTTTGATATTTCTTTTTATATTTCCAAATCTCGCGTAAATATTTCATACCATGGTCATAAGTGCTACTCCAGGAGCGTATATGCTTACATGCTTTTTGAGGAGCAAACTGATGTGCTTTTAACCAATCTTCATCAAAATAAGAAAATGCCGTAAACATGCCTTTTTTAAAGTCACTGGAATGGATAAAACCATATCTGACTTTGAAACCATAGCTGGCTTTTAATTTGTCCCAAATTTTCTCAATCGTTAAACCATAATCATCCATCCAAATCATAACAATCATTTGCCAACATATTCTGTCGCTTTCATATTTGAGTTTAGAT
>JAGBXG010000518.1 GCA_017629415.1 Pseudomonadota bacterium
AACTTCGTTGCTCCTCTCAGTCACGTGCGCCAGCACGCTCCTTCGCTTCGCGCCTTGTTTCCTCGAAATAGCATCCAAATCGCGGCAAAAATCAGCAGATAATACGCACGAAAACTGCCCATGATTGCGGGATTCCAAAGGGGCTTGAGCCCCTTTGGCAGGATTCCAAAGGACGGAGTCCTTTGGTGGGGTCCGGGGCGAAGCCCCGGTGTGGGGGTATGCGCGTATTTGCGCAGCAAATAGCGCCGTAGGGGGCGGCTGCCCCCAACCCAAAAGCGCTTAAAGCTTTGCGATGAGAGAGGGATTAGACCAAGGCGTGGACGAAGAGACCGCTGCGCAGTTTGGGTTCAAACCATGTCGATTTGGGAGGCATGACGCCGCCGCCATCGGAAACGGCAAAGATTTGTTGAATCTGCGTAGGATACATGGAGATGGCAAGGCGCATTTCGCCGGAATCGACGCGGCGTTCGAGTTCATCGGTGCCACGAATGCCGCCAACGAAGTCGATGCGTTTGTCGGTACGCGGATCGGTGATGCCGAAGATAGGCGCAAGAACGCGTTTTTGCAGAATATCGACATCGAGGCAGGCAACGGGATCGTTGTTGTCGATGGTGGCGGGATCGATAGTCAGCATGTACCAAGATTTGTTGAGATAGATGCTGTAAGTGCCGGCTTTGACAGGGGCTTTGACATCCGTTTTTTCAAGTGTGCCGACGGCGCGGAGTGCATCGAGCAGTTCTTCATCACTGCGGCCTTTGTCGTCTTTAAGAACGCGGTTGTAAGGCATGATGAGCAATGACGTGGCGGGGAAGAAAACAGCAAGGAAGTGGAGATAGGGCGCATCAGCCGAGGGATCTGCGGCATTGTTGCGCATGTCAGTGCCCACGCGGACGGCGCTGGCTGCACGGTGATGACCGTCTGCGATATAGCAGGCATCGATATTGTCAAAGGCTTTTTCGTAGGCTGCCGGTGTCAGAGAGCGCCAAACGATGTGACGGATGCCGTCATCGGTGGTGAAGTCATAGAGCGGTGTTGTTTTGGCATCGGCTTCCATCAATTCAGCAATGGTTGCATCGTCGCGGAAGGCTAAGAAAACAGGACCGGTATGCGCACCAGCTTCTTTGACATGGCGCGAACGTTCGTCTTCTTTGTCTTTGCGCGTGAATTCGTGCTTTTTAATGCGATTTTCGATGTAATCATCGATATGTGCACAAGCTACAACACCCGTTTGAACGTGATCGCCCATGATTTGGCGATAGACATAAACCTGGGGTTCGGCATCGACTTCGAGCATGCCTTCTTTGATGAATTTCTGAAGATTTTCACCGCTGCGTGCATAGACGGCATCCGAATAGGGATCGATATTGGCATCGAATTCGACTTCCGGGCGTGAAATGCGCAGGAAGGACCAGGGATTGCCTTCTACCATCGCGCGAGCTTCTTCCGTATTCATGACATCATAGGGAAGGGCAGAAATGCTTTTGACCATATCCTGACGGGGATGAATTGCACAAAATGAACGCACACAAACCATGGTTGACTCCTCTACTGCAACGCGTGTTTGACAAAAATGCACCTTTTTGTATGGTGCAAGAAAAATGAATAAAACACAAAAAGATGCAATACCCTAAACATTCCATGAAGTAAAGATGCAGATTTTGTGAATTATATTCTGTATGTAGGCGGATGTGTTCGTTATTATTACAGCGTCACACATGGTCAGCCTAAAACAAGCTGCTGATGAATCTGATAATGGGTTGTATAATATGCAGCCCGTTCCTGCGGTTCGATGATGACGGCTTCAAGCCGAGGTTTGGCATCGGTTTGCATTTCGAGATCGCGGATCAAAGCAATGGCAGCCCCGAATGCGGCCTGTTCCTGACTGGTGTTTTCGATATAGATGACGGGGGCATTGAGAATATCCGCCGCCCATTGTGCACATTCTGGCGGCCAAGGTGCAGACAACATCAAACGCAAAGGGCCGCAAACGGGATACTCCAAGGATTCACGCCATTGGCGGATGGCATAAATTTGTCCTTCAAAACACGCGCGAGCCAAGTGTGCCGGGGTATGTGCTGCCTGAAGTCCGGTAATATTCCAGCCATTGTCATTATGCCAAATGTGAAGTCCGGCACTGCCAAGCGGTGCTTTTTTCAAAGATGCAAACGGTATGCGGCCATGATTCGATATAAGGGATTTGAACGCGGCACAAAGCCATGAAGCCTGAAGCGAGGGGAGCTTGCAGCCATACGAAGCCAGACTTTGTCTGGGACCGGCATGAATCGCCATATTCAGATGACGGCTCCATAACATGGTCCAGTCATCGGCAGACATTTCTTCAGGCCGCCGGACGATTTCATCATCAGACTGTGTGGTGTTGGAGGTTTTTTCGGAGTTTTCGATGATTTGAATTTCAAATTCAGCAAGGGCTGTCACAGAAGCCGTCCAATGCACTTGGGTTTGCCATCCCACGCATGCGGCCCAGCTTAGGGGATTGGCCGCACAAGCATAAGCTCTTGCAGCTTCGCAAGCTCCGAGATCAAAAACGGGGATTCCGGCCAGTTCCGCAAGTTCGGGCATATCCAAAGCCGCCAAATTTTCGACAATATCGGGTGAAATTCTGGCAAAAACATGACCGCAACGCGCCGGCTTCATCGAATATTGTGGATGGATACCCATCGCAGCATATAAGCGTTCACGGTTTTCGGCATCAAACACGGGAAAACGTAAGGGTACACCAAGGGGCAGCGTAGCACTGACGGCATGACCTGTCAGCCATTGAGCGATTAAAGCTCCAACTGACAGCATCCCAAAGCTCTGATTATCCCCTAAAAGAGGCTGCTGTTGCTGAAGTCGTCTGAGCACACTGTTTCGATAAGCAGACGCCAGTTCAGCGGAAGCATATTTATCGGGAATCGCACATTTGGGTACGGTCAGTGGCATATCCCAATAAACGGGAGTCTGACAAATCCCAAATCGGTCGATAAATACAGCGGTTTCTTCATCCGGTGCGCAAAGTCCAATGGCCAGCGGCAAGTCATCGGCTGTACCGGCAAGCAGTTCGTGGCATGCACGAGCAATCAGCCGACGCACAGCGGCATGTTCCACCGTTCGGATATTGCTGTTATCAGACTCAGGCCATGACGCATGAAATGTCCGAGTTTTCATTTCGGGCGTCATGGCACAAGCAGCAATGCCCTCGCGAGTGAGGGCTATCGACCAAATCTTCGGCATAAATGATTATTTACACTGTCCGGCCTGACATGTCTTGCGTTCGTTGTCGCACGATGTCCAGTCAGAAGCGGTTGAGCTGTAATAATATTTGCCGTCTTGTTCAATGCACTCGTAGGTGAAGACTATATTGGCACCAAAAGTCCCAGGTTCGCCGCATTCAGTCTTTACAGATCCCGGTGTGCAGGCTTCTGCGCAATAGGCCGTTGGGGCTTTGTAATCAACTGTTTCAACGGCACATGTTTCATCGACGTAGCATTTTTCAGCCTGCAACACATAAGTTCCCTCGCCATCCGAATCACACGTTACGGCCAGGTCACCTTGACAGAAACCGGCTTTTGTATCGGGATTGCAGGATTGGCCGATGCCTGGAATGCCTTCGGTGTAATCGAAGCATTTGCCTTCTGAACAACCGATGTCGCAATAATTCAGAGAATCGTTAACATAGCTGTATCCCAAGCGGCCATCGCCGATACCGGAATCGACCAAAATGCATTCTTCTTGATATTGAGCCGTCTGTTCGCCTGAAATCATGCAGACATTGCGCATGGAACCTTGAACGGTACAAGGTTCATAACACATGACTTCAGGGATACCGCCGTCCAAAGTGATGCCGCAAATGCCGCCGTCTGCAGCACAGTTTCCTTCTGCTTCTCTTGAAACTTTTTTGGAGCCCTTGTCACAGTATGCAATTTGATTGTCGATACAAGTTCTGTCGAAAGTATCGGGATTGCACTCATCCCCAAAAGTTTTGGAATTGATAACGCAGCGGTTGCCGATACATTTGCCTCGACCGCAGTCTTTCTTTTCAGGACCTGCTTTGTCGGGATCATCGCAGTAATGCAGCCAGCGGTTATCTTCGCAGTAATCGTTAAACAAAGCCGTACATACGCCATTGACGACGGCGCTGACACAAGCCGGTTCACCGGTGGCATCGTCACAGGATTGAGCATCGGGGCAAGCTTCATACGAGGCTGTGCCATTGACGCATTTACGGATACCGCGATAATCTGCCGTACATGAGGTTTCAAAGTCACAAGTGGCATCTGAAGTGGTATCTTGGCAGACGTTATTTACACAGCCTTGACCATTGGGACACGGAACGGTTTTCAGCTGGCCATCTCCATCGCATTCATAGCGTGTTTTGTTGTCGTAGCAGGTTGTCGGCGTTGCACTGCATGCTGCATCTTTACATGCACCGTTTATGCAGCCGGCCAAACAAGGCTCAATTTCACCGATACCGTCTACACATTTCACCAAATCACGGCCGTCTTCAGTACACATATCTTCGGTACATTCAACGGTACCCAAACAGCCGTATTCATCGCAGCCGAAGCTGCCACAATCTTCGACCAGGTCTTTTACGCCGTCGGCACATTCATAAATGTGGCCATCCATGCAATAATAGCCGTCTTCAGGGCAGTCCGAGTCAGGAGTGTCCTGAGCGGTATGGCATGTGTTTGTCGCCGTATTGCATCCCAAACCGTTGCAGGTATCTGCGATCGTCTCGGTTCCGGCAATGCACTGATATAATTGACCGTTTTTGCAGATTTTTTCGGTATAAGCACATTTTTCTGATGGTTCGGGCGTGACACTGGGGGGATTGCAGATGTTTGTTGTGATATCACAGCCTAAACCGCCGCAATCATTGACGACGGATTCTGCCCCGGAAGCGCATTGATAAAGCTTGCCGTCTTCTTTGCATAATGTTCCGGTGTAATTGCAGTTGATAGAAGGAGTGACAGTATTGCATGTATGGGTAAAACTGTCACAACCCAATCCATTGCAATTGCTGGCGATGGTTTCAGTGCCATTGATGCATTGCCAAAGCTGACCCTCTTTGCAATGATAGCGTGCATAATCACAGCCAAGTTCTGGCGTCTCGGTAGGAGATGCACAAGCGGAAAATGCGGCGACTGTGAAACCCAAACAAATGCTAAGCAGGGCAGTTTTTTTCATGATTGATTTCTCCGTCAAATCAGTAACTTCAGGGCACACACCAAAAAAGCCCTGATACAAAAGCGTGTGCTATATAACGAAAAAAAGTTACAATTTAAACCAAGTGTTTCAATCGTTTTTGCGCTGGCTATGCCGCAAGCGGCATACGCCTTGCGCCGCGCGTCTATGCCGCAAGCGGCATACGGCGCGCGTTTTTTTAGCGTTTGAGCACGAGAGACGGCAAATCTGCAAAATGATTGAGCAAACGCACCGACACAGGGCATCCGGGTTCCGGATTCAGGGCACAGTCAATGGCCCACTGAGGGGTATAAGGTCGCACGCGCAAGTACAGCTGCATATCTTCGTAAATCATCGGCTCAAGTCGGGCCATTTCCATGGGTAATGCCAGATCGAGTGAAAAAACATCGCCGATCATGACTTGCGGTCTTTCTTCGGCGATGATTTTGGCAAATGCCGCATGATCGATATCGACTATGCGTGAACCGAATGGCACAGGTTTGGGAGTGTCACCCAGAATGAACTTGCCGGCATTGCCGCGAATCCTGAACCTTGCCGAAGGATTGTCATCATGATCGACAGGTTTGAGGCCGACATGTTCAAACTTGGGGATAATCCGCGATGCCGGTGAATTGCTGGCAACGACGATTTCACAATCGCGGTCGAGGAGAATGCGAATGGCGTTAATCACTTCGGGTTCCGGGGTGTTGAAAGCGCTGAGCGGCTCAAGGTTCATGGCGCCGTGGGCTTCTTCAGTCAGTTCGACAAAAGAAACGCGGGCATGACGCATTTTATCGGTGATTTCGGCCACTGCCGGGTGATCGGCATCCATCCAGTCATCCAAAAGCTGCATGGATGCCGATACATTCATAAACAAATCCTCGTCACAATAGGCCGAAATACGACCGTTATGAATCCAGCCATGTTTTTCGGGCTCGAGGGCGATATGTTCCCATGCGGTTTTATGCAGGGCTTCGAACAATTTTTTATCGATGCCGCATTCTGCGGCTCGACGAGCTAAAAAGTCGCATACAAATTGATATTCTTGCTGAATATTGGTCAGTGTGCCATCAAAGTCGGTCAAAAATTTCATGGATGGATATTCCGTATATTTCATCATGCCATCGGGCTGATGTTTTATATATATAATGATAGATGGGTATGAATGGAGGCTGTATTTTTAGAGCAAGTCAGAGCATCATCAAAAACAGCCTGCTTTGAAGTCCTTATTCCGCCTAAAAAGGTTATCTGTCTATAAAAAAGCGGCATTCGCTTTTGTATCGGCAAATAATGTACCCAAAAGATGAAAAATGGCTTGCCATAACTCTTTTGATACATATAATACGCGCCGCTGCGAAGGGGTAAATTCGCAGGAGCGCCGCCGAGCCCATGGCGCAAAGGGTTTTACAGCGTTGCGAAATGCGGTGAAATTCGAAAGCATATCCTCTTTTTTGTGTGCATATACGGTTTAAGTTTTCCGTGTATGGTTGAATCAATGTTTTATTGCCCATCAGGGCAGACAAAGAAGGTAAACAATGAAAACATACAGCGCAAAGCCAGGTGAGGTTGAGCAGGGCTGGTACGTGGTCGATTTGGCCGGTCAGCACGTTGGTCGTGCTGCAGCAAAAGTCGCAAGCATTCTCCGTGGTAAACATCGTCCGACATACACACCGCATGTCGATACCGGCGAATACGTGATCGTCATCAACGTTGACAAACTCGTCCTCACGGGCAACAAGCTCCAGGACAAGAAATATTATCACCACACCGGTTATGTCGGCGGCATCAAGGAAATCAATGCTGAAAAATTGATGGCCACCAAACCCGAAGACGTCTTCAAGTTCGCAGTTAAAGGCATGCTTCCCAAGAACACCCTTGGTCGTAACATGCTCAGCAAACTCAAGATTTATCGCGGTTCGGAACATCCCCACGCCGCTCAGAATCCCGTTAACCTTTCCCTGTAGTTCGTTCCTGAAGGAGTAAAAAATGATTAGTGTTCAGTGGTTAGCTACAGGTCGTCGCAAAAGCTCCGTAGCTCGCGTTTATCTCCGCCCCGGCAAAGGCAATGTTACCGTCAACAAACAGAGCGTTGAAGAATACTTTGACCGTGCAACACTTCGCATGGTTATGCGTCAGCCGCTCGAACTCGTCAACATGACCGAAAACTTTGACGTTGTCGTCAATGTTTGCGGCGGTGGCAAATCCGGCCAGGCCGGTGCCGTCCTTCTCGGCATCGCTCGCGCGCTCGTCAACTATGACGCCAAGCTCCGCGCACCCCTCAAACAAGCTGGCTTCCTCACCCGTGATGCACGCGCCAAAGAACGTAAAAAATACGGTCAGGCCGCTGCTCGCGCGAGATTCCAGTTCTCCAAGCGTTAATCGCAAAGACTTCTGGTCAAAAAAAACCGCTCTTTCGAGCGGTTTTTTTTTGCTCAAATAAATTGTTTACAGCGCATTGTGTTATAAAATAGTGTGGTTTTGTCGATATTTGTCGCCATGCTTCGTCTGCCGCACTATCGTCCTTCGACCTACGAAAAACGCCCATGATTGTGGGATTCCAAAGGGGCTTAGCCCCTTTGGCGGGGTGTGGGGCGGAGCCCCACAAGGGGTTTGGGGCGAAGCCCCCAGAAAAGCCGGACGTATGCCGACAGGCATAGGACGGCCAGCCGGACGTATGCCGACAGGCATAGGACGGCCAGCATAAAAAATAAACTGGACGTATGCCGACAGGCATAGAACGGCCAACATAAAAAATTACCGGCAGAAAGTATGCCTTTCATTCACATCAAGGAGTTCACATGGCCATTCATCCAAAAGCAGGTTTGAAAGCGGATCCGCGCGAATTGACGAATGTTGCGCGTTTGATGTCAGATTATTTTACGATTCGCCCCGATATGAGCGATCCGGCTTGCCATGTGTCGTTTGGCACGAGCGGTCATCGTGGCGTGTCGAGTAAGGCTTCGTTTAATGAAGCGCATATTTTGGCCATCAGTCAGGCCGTGGCTGAATACCGAAAAGGACAGAATATTGGCGGACCGCTGTATTTGGGCATGGACAGTCATGCGTTGAGTGAGGCTGCTTTTGTGTCTGCGCTGGAAGTGCTGTGTGCAAATGATGTCGATGTTGTGGTGCAGGAAGGACTGAGCTATACGCCGACGCCCGTTGTCAGTCATGCGATTTTGTGCCATAACCGTGGTCTGGACGATGCGGATCCAAAACGTGCCGACGGTATCATTATTACGCCGTCGCACAATCCGCCGATGTATGGCGGCTTTAAATATAATCCGCCGACGGGTGGGCCGGCCGGCACCGATGCAACCCGATGGATTCAGAATCGCGCCAATGCACTGATGATGGCCGGACTGGATGGCGTCAAGCGCGTCTTTTTGCCCGGCAGCCGCAAGCATGCCAAGGTTCATCACAAAGATTATATCGCGCCGTATGTGAATGACTTGCGCCAGATTATCGATATGGATGCCATCGCAGCCTCCGGATTGCGGCTTGGCGTGAATCCGTTGGGCGGATCGACACTCGATTTCTGGAATGCCATTGGCGAAACGTATAAACTCAACCTCGTCAATACACAGCCTTATATCGATGCCACTTTCGGGTTTATGACGCAGGATCATGATGGCAAAATTCGTATGGACTGCTCGTCGCCTTATGCCATGGCTTCGATGATCGAATTGAAAGATTCATTTGATCTTGCTTTTGGCAACGACCCCGACGGCGACCGCCACGGCATCGTCACGCGCGGCGGACTCATGAACCCCAATCACTATCTCGCGGTGATGATCGAATACCTTTATACGACGCGCATGGCTTGGCCTAAAGACATGAAAGTTGGCAAAACCCTGGTATCCAGCGCATTGATCGACCGCGTGTGCCAGGGGATTAGCCGTGAAGTTTATGAAGTGCCCGTCGGATTCAAATGGTTCGTGGATGGGCTGTTCAGCCGGACACTCGGGTTTGGCGGCGAAGAATCGGCTGGCGCATCTTTCCTGCGGTTCGACGGCGGTGTCTGGTCCACCGATAAAGACGGCATGATTCCTTGTCTTTTGGCCGCCGAAATGACAGCTAAAACTGGGCTTGATCCGCACGCCAGACATGCCAAACACGTCGAACTTTACGGCGAACCGGCTTACGGACGTATCGAAACCGCCGCAGAAGCTCGCGTGCGCAAAATGCTCGGTGCCCTGACCGCCGAAAACATTAAAATTGATACGCTGGCCGGTGAAAAAGTCGAACGCATTCTCACGCATGCCCCCGGCAACGGCGCCGCCATTGGCGGCTTAAAGATTTGCTCGGAACACGGCTGGTTTGCTGTCCGTCCGTCCGGTACCGAAGATATCTATAAAATTTATGCCGAAAGTTTCCTGGATAAAGACCACCTTGCCCAAATTCAAACACAGGCCGTCGAAATCGTTAACGAGGTCACGAAATGAAAATTTATGACAGATACTCCCTGGCCCCTTATACCACCATGGGTATCGGCGGACCGGCGCGTAAATTCATAGAAGCCGAATCTTCCGAAGACATTATCGATGCACTGGCCATGGCACAAGGGGAAGCGGCCCCCGTGTTTGTTCTGGGCGGAGGCAGCAATACCCTCATTGCAGACGGCGGTTTTGACGGCTATGTCATTCACCCCGTGTTCAAAAATGTCGAATGGATGCCCCAAGAAGATGGCACAACCCTCGTGCGCATCGATGCCGGTGCCCTGTTTGATGACGTCGTTGCCGAAGCTTGCCGCCGAAACCTCGGCGGTATCGAAGCTTTGAGCGGTATTCCAGGCACTGCCGGCGGCGGTCTCGTGCAAAATATCGGCGCTTATGGCCAGGAAATTTCCGAATCCTTTGTTTCGGCTCGCGTGATTCACATGCAAGATCTCGATGCCCTCGAACTGACCGCACACAACCTCGCGTTTGCCTACCGAGAAACAGCCCTCAAAACCCCGGATAATCCTTTCATTGTCACGTCTGTGACCCTGCGGCTCGAACCATTTGATGCTGATAAAGCCGCTTCGCGATGCGCCGCACACGGATTCAAACGTATGGCCATGACAAAGCCAAAATCTGCTGAATCCTTGCGTGAACTCGTGCTCGAAACACGACGCTCCAAAGCCATGTGCTACGATAAAAAAGATTATAATACCCATGGCGTGGGCAGCTTCTTCGTCAATCCCGTCGTTTCAAATGTCGAAGCCCAACGCATTAATGCCGACAGCATTATTCGCAATCATAAACCCATGCCCAGCTTTGTCGTCGATGGCGGCACCAAACTGTCTGCGGCATGGCTCATCGAACAGGCCGGGTTTAATAAAGGATATTGTTATAAAGGCGCATCCCTGAGCGAACAACATTGCCTTGCCATTGTTAACCGCATGAACGCCACGTGCGAACAAGTCATTGATTTTGCCAAAGATATCGTCACGCGCGTTTATCTCCAGTTCAGAATTGAACTGAAACCCGAAGTCGTTTATCTATCCGAAACAGGCATGGCACCCTTGCCATGCTCCGCTAAAGACGCAGAAGTCATCGGCGCTCCTTTGCGACCGAATCCTTTGTCGTCTTATCGAGGATTTTAGGTTTTTTGTAGGGCTCTGCCCCACATCTCAGCGGGGCATTGACCCCGACCCCACCAAAAGAGCTGA
>JAGBXG010000519.1 GCA_017629415.1 Pseudomonadota bacterium
CAGTTTAAGAATCTTGTTAAGATTAATAGTTATGCTATTAGGGATGAGCAGAATCTTACGTCATTGACGCTCTTGAATGTGACAACATTAGATATATATTCTATAGATGAATGTAATATTGAGGTGCTGCAATTGCCGCGTTTGAACAATACACTAGAGAGATATGTTTTTGCGTTTTTGACTCAACTGCATTCTGTTGTGTTGACGGCGCCTGGTCAAATCTCGCTTCCTGAGACATACACATTTAGGCTGTTTGATAGTAGTTCAATCATTCGAAATCATGAGGTGACTTTATATCTTAATAAAGATAAGCTGACGGTAGAACCTAAGATTACCGCACCCAATCAATGGGCAAATCAAACTTGGAAAGCCATCTATATTTGCGATGATTATGCCTTGATAGATGATCCTTCATGCCAGTTGGTGGAATAGCATTGGATTTGGACTTACTGTGATACGAAGCCGGGCTGTATGGCGTCAGCCATAGGCCCGGCAAAACGCGGCGTATGGCGAAGCCATAGCCGCGAAATAAAATGATATATTGATATATTGTTGGTGCTGGATAATATATTGTTATGTGGGTTGGTTTGAGTCTATGATTTGGTAAATTGTTATGTATATCTTATCGCATTCGGCTGAAATCATTGAATCATGTTTGGGAATGCAGGCACAGAATACGGATTTGAAACCGGAAAAGGTGTTTGGGGATTTTGTTTATGATGATTTGAGCGGCGAAAAACCTATCGTTTGGGATGTCACATGTGATTGGGCAGTTCGGCTGATCATGGAGGATACGGCTGGCAGTTCGCAATTGGATAGGATTGGGGCGGTCGGCGACGGGGGGCCCGTAGTGTCGGTGGCATGCGACGGGCAGAATTTTCGGGGACAAGGCGGCCGGCGTTGGGTGATGCGGCGCGGAAATTTGGCCGTTTGTGTCTATGTGCCCGGAAAATGGCAAATCGCAGATTGGACGCAGGTGGAGGCGCTGCAAATGCTGCCTTGTCAGGCCACTTTGGCGGCGATTGAAACGGTTGGCGGCGATGGGGCAAAATTTGGGATAAAACCGCCCAATGATATCGTCGTTGATGACGGCGGTTGGCACAAATTGGCAGGATGTTTGACGGAGTTTCGTGTGGGCGGGGATAGCCTGACGGCGTTGCGGTTCGGCGTGGGCTTAAATATCGGCATTGCCCCGGCGATTTCGGATGGTCTGCCGTCGGCTTGCCTCGCTCAGTGGGTAAAGAACAAGTATGAAGGCGGCTGCCTTTGGCGTGATGTGTTGTTTGAAATGATAAAATCGTTCACAACCCTGATAAATCCGATTATAAACCGCCGATTTTTGTGATCTGTGAAGAGACAGGTCATATTTAGGTTATTTTGACATGTCTTTTGATGGAAAAAGGCATTTTGCATACATCTTGTGTATGCAAGAATTTTTGTTGGAATAAGGAATACTGATGAGCGAATTTTTGAATGGTTTTAAACGCACGCATACTTGCGGTGCGCTTCGTGGTTCTGATATCGGCAAGCATGTCCGTTTGGTGGGCTGGGTTCAGGATTATCGTAATTTGGGCGGTTTCTTGTTTATCGTTTTGCGCGATCGCTATGGCATTACGCAAATTCATATCGATGCCAGCAGCCCGTTGTTTGAAGAAGCCGGCAAAGTCCGTGCCGAATGGGTCATTGGTGTGGAAGGCGATGTCATTTCGCGCGGCGATAACGTCAATAAGAAACTGGCCACCGGCGAAATCGAAGTTGAAGCCACCGCTTTGCGCATTTTTAACCGCGCAGCCACGACGCCGTTTGCGATTCACGACGATGTGAATGCGAACGAAGATTTGCGTTTGAAATATCGTTATCTGGATTTGCGCCGTCCTTGCCTCAACCGCAATATCATTACGCGCAGCATGATTACGCGCACGATTCGCCGCGTTTTGGAATCGAACGATTTCCTGGATTTGGAAACGCCCGTGTTGGGTAAAAGCACGCCCGAAGGTGCTCGCGATTACCTCGTTCCCAGCCGTGTTCAGCCGGGTAAATTCTATGCATTGCCGCAGTCGCCGCAGCTGTTCAAACAGCTTTATATGGTCAGCGGTTTTGACCGTTATTACCAGATTGCACGCTGCTTCCGCGACGAAGACCTCCGTCTGGACCGTCAGCCCGAATTTACGCAAATCGATATGGAAATGAGCTTTATCGAACCCGAAGATATTCAAAATATCTGCGAAGAAATGCTCGTGACCATCTTTGATGAAGTTTTGGGCATTAAATTGCCGCGTCCGTTCAAGCGCATGACCTGGGATGATGCCATGAATCGTTATGGCGTTGATGCGCCTGACATTCGTTTTGGCATGGAATTGAACGATGTGAGCGACATTTTGCGCGGTTCGCAATTCAATGCATTTGCTTCTGTTTTGGCCGAAAAAACAGGCACTGTCCGCGCGATTTCCGTGCCTGCATCCGTCAAACTGAGCCGCAAAGAAATCGACAGCCTGACCGAAGTGGCCAAGACTTACGGCGCCAAAGGCCTGGCATGGATGAAAGTCGAAAACAATGCATTCACCGGCGGTATTGCCAAGTTCCTGACCGATGACGAAAAAGCCGCTTTGATGGATGCGCTCAAGCCCGAAGAAGCCGGCACCGTTTTCTTTGTTTCCGACAAGCTCAACACGGCACGCAATGCCCTGGGCCGCGTCCGCAAAGAAATCGCCGTCCGTAACAACTGGATTGCCAAAGACCTCAAATCGGTGGAAGATGTGGGCCTTGTTTGGGTAACCGATTTCCCGATGTTCGAATGGAGTGACGAAGACAACCGCTGGTACGCCATGCATCATCCGTTCACCGCACCGCGTGCCTGTGACTGGCCTGCTTTTGAAGCCGGCGATTTCGGCAATGTCTATGCCCAGGCTTATGACCTCGTTTTGAACGGTATCGAATTGGGCGGCGGTTCCATCCGTATCCATAACATCGATATTCAGAAGAAAGTCTTTGCCGCGCTGGGCATTGGCGAGGAAGAAGCACGCGAGAAATTCAGCTTCCTGCTGGATGCATTGGCCTTTGGTGCACCTCCTCACGGCGGTTTGGCTTTCGGTCTCGATCGTATGGTGATGCTTTTGAGCGGTGCCGACAGTCTCCGTGATGTTATCGCCTTCCCGAAGACGAACAAAGCCGCCGATTTGATGACCGAAGCGCCGGGTGATGTCGATCCCAAGCAGCTCGCCGAACTTTGCATTCAATACACGGGTCCGGCCGATAAATAGGATTTGATGATGAAGCGCAGCCTATGCCCTGCGGGCATACGGCATGCGGCTTGCGCTATTGTCCGTTCCGGCCAATACGCGCAAGCTTTTTTGGAAGGCCGCCCCAAGCGGCTTTTTTCATACCGTGTTTTATTTGTATCATCGGCATATTACATATCTTTATTTCAGTGTATCAATAATACGAATTGAATAAGGGCGCGAATAAGGGCGCGTCATAAAATTCAAAATGATATTCAACATATTCAATATGATGAAAAAGGGGATAGCAAATATGAAACGATTTTATGAACAAAGTGTCGCAGAGCGCAGAGCCTTGCTTTTAGAAGAAGGATTGCTGGATGCTGACGAATGGGTGACTTTGGCAGGTGAGTTAAATGAGGACACTGCGATTCTGGATTTAATGAGTGAGAATGTCATTGGTGCTCATCGTTTGCCGATGGGGTTGCTGCGTTCATTGGTGGTGGATGGTATGGCACATTGTGTGCCTATGGTGACAGAAGAGCCGAGTGTGGTGGCTGCTGCAAACAGAGTATCGCGTCTTTTTAATGCCGCGGGAGGGGTTTCAACAGTCTGTAGTAAGCCTTCAACGATGGTTCAGGTGCTGTTTACGATGGATAGGGAAGAAGCTTCGGAAGCGGCGAGATACATTGTAGATCATGAGGAGCAACTTATTGCATTAGCCAATGCGCAAGATCCTGTTTTGATTGGATTGGGCGGCGGAGCTTATCATCTGCGTGCGATGACACGGCGGATTCGTTGCGGTGACTTTTGTACAGATGATTACATGGTTGAGCTTGCATTGGATGTTTATACGGTTGATGCCATGGGAGCGAATATTGTCAATGCGATGGGCGAAGCATTGAAAGCAGAGCTGGAAAAGGCTTTTTCTTGTTTTCGCAGTTTTCAGCCTGGAATCGCCATTGTATCGAATGATGGCCGAGGGCGTTCTGTACGTGGTACAGTGTATTTATCCAGGGCATGGCTTGAAACTTATACCCATATGGATGGATCAGAATTTGGCAAGCGCATCAAGCGTGCATCAGATTATGCGTTATGTTGTTCCGAGCGTGCAGTGACACATAATAAGGGGATTTTGAATGGAATTGAAGCTGCAGCTATTGCTTTTGGGCAAGATACACGTGCGCTTCATGCGGCAGCTTGGTGTGGTGCTTATCGGTGCGGAGAAATTCAGCCTTTAGCGATTTGGCAATGGGATGAAACAGATCAAATTTTAAAAGGCCAAATTGAGCTTCCTCTTGTCGTTGGATTTGCAGGAAAATTTAGGAAAATTCCTTGGGTTAATGCAGCTTTTAAATTGGCGCGTATTGAACGATATGATCGTTTATGTGGTGTACTTGCTGCGGTTGGGTTAGCACAAAATTTGGGGGCATTATGGGCGCTTGTCACAGAAGGCATTCAGAGTGGTCATATGCGACTCCATGCTAAAAAAGTGTAAAGGTTTTCATTATGGTTCATGCAGCCCGTTCACAGCATAAGCAAAATGATGCATCACCTTCGAGTCGGGACATTCGTTCGAAAGAAGGACTTTACGATTTTGATCCTCATCTTGTCAGGCTTTTAAAAGATAAATATATCATTGAATCTGAGTTGGGGCAGGGAGCGCAGGGCAAGGTCTATTTAGGGCGTTGTTTAGCCGATAATCAGAAGGTGGCCATTAAAGTACTCCGTGTCAATTCGGTGAATGATTGGAAACAGTATGAGCTGTTTCAACGTGAGGCCGATGTTCTGAAAAATTTGAATGTTCCGGGGACGGCACGGTTTTATGAAGCGATTCAAGATTTAGATTCAGAAGAACCGATGTCTTTGATTGTCCAAGAGTATATTGATGGACGATCTCTGCAGACTTATATTGATAAAAATTCTTATTTTTCTTTTGATATTACCTGTGAGATATTGATCAGGTTATATCGTGTCCTGATGGCGCTGCATGAGCAGAAACCGTCGATTATTCATCGTGATATTAAGCCATCGAATGTGATTTTACGTTATCGGGATGGTGAGCTTGCCCCCGAAGTATTTCTGATTGATTTTGGTGCAGTAGCGAATCCTCAGGTTCAAGATGGGGGATCGACGGTGACGGGGACGTATGGTTATATGGCACCGGAACAGTTGATTGGAAAGCCTACGATTGCGAGTGATATTTATTCTTTTGCTGTTTTGTCGGTATATTTATTCAGCGGTATGCCGCCAGAAAAGATAGATACCAAAGATTTACGGCTTTTAATAGATCCGCATTTGGAGCATTTGCCGCATGCCGTGACGGTATTTTTGCGTCAGATGCTTGATCCGAGTCCAGCGAGCCGTCTTGTGAATGATAGAGTGATTTTGAAAACCTTGGCGAGATTTAAGAAACATAAGTTTTCAACCAAGGCGAGTTATAAAAAGGATAAATTACAAAATTACCAGTTAAAAGATGTTAAAAGTTTGGGGCAGCCTGGGAATATTGAGCTTTGGGAAGCCTTGCCTGACAGAACGCCGCGGCAGGTGCCTTCAGTTTATGATGGTATGCTGAGTGATGCCTATAAATTAAAAGATTATAATAATATTCATGTTTCTTTGAGAAAATTTGAAAAGTATGCCATACAAAGTCAAAACGATGATTCACTGGAAGGGTGTTACGAAAACGCCAAAATAGTGTTATTTTCTCTGTTTATGGTTGTGTATGTTTGCTCTGGCTTGGTTTATATACTTTCTTTGTTGTTGGAGCATATTGGAGTCTTGGATATATTCAGTTTACCGATTTCTGTTTTTATCATTTTATACATTGTATGGATGATTTGGTATTTCTCAAGTCGTTCTAAGAAACTTGAATATGCATCGACTATTTTTGTATCAGGCCGTAAGACATTAGCAGTTGTCGAGAGTATTGAGCTGGTTCAGATGGATTCTCATATCTTTGGGAAAAATCGTCACAAAGGCGAAATATCCAAATATCGTCCGTTATGGCGTATCGTATATTTTTACAATCCGCCTGATGATGACAGTGAGGATGCTGTGTTTAATACGTATTACAGTGAAGTTCCCCCCGTTTTATTGAAAGTCGGAGATACCTTACCGATATTATATAAGCTTTCTCAGGGTAAAGCGTATAGCATACCTTATCCGCTTCCGCCTGAGAGTTCATTATATCAATGTGTCAATTATATGAATTGGATAAGGTGTCGTTAATGAATTGCTGAACAATGGGTTGTCAGGGGGATGAGCCCCCTGGAATTCACACTGGGAACTTACATTTTTGTCGATCTGTTGGTCGTATTGATTTCAGGAATATTTGAATCAAACACGGGTGGGGCGTTGCGGGGCCGTAGCCCCGCATCGGGGG
>JAGBXG010000520.1 GCA_017629415.1 Pseudomonadota bacterium
CCATCGTTCCCGACGTGGTGGGGTTATACCACGGGAATTTGAGGATCCCTGTCCACAGCACCACATCTGCCATCTGCCGTCTGCGCTCTGCCGTCTGCCGGGGGCTGTGCGTTGAGTTTTCGTTTTTTATCGGGGTGCATCGTGTTATTCTCCCCGCCGTATGGGCGAAAGCGTGTCGCCTACATGCTTAGAGGGAGCTTACGCCATGCAGTCATTCAGCCAAATTGTTCAGAATATCCGCACAACTTCAGTGAATGCCAAACAGGCGGGAACGAAGTTCGAAATCCTTGTCCTGCGCTGGTTTATGGCCACGCCCCTTTACATGGTTAAACGCGGATGGCTGTGGGCAGATTTTGCCAAAGCTGTGGGCAAAGATGCGAATGATTTGGGCATCGACCTCGTGCTTGAAATGCATGACGGCGAATTTTGGGCGGTGCAGTGCAAGTTTTACTGTAAAAGTTCGCGCATTGATGAGGATAAAATCGCCCATTTCCTCGGGCATCAGGGGATGAAGTTCACGATTGACCGCAAATCACGGACGTTTACGCGTTTTGTGTGGGTCGATACCGATGCCGTATGGGGCAGGAATGCCGAAAAATATGTTCATGGACGCGACAAATTTACGCGCCTGAGCATGAGTGTTTTGGCAAATTCGAATGTCAACTGGGATGCCATCGTCAAGGGCAATAAGGCGAATGCTGAACCCAAAAAGCCCCGTGATTATCAGAAAGAGATCATTCATAAGGCCGAAGCGCATTTCAAGAACAACGAACGCGGCAAAGTCATTATGGCTTGCGGTACGGGCAAGACTTTGACCTCTCAGCGTATTGCCGAAGCCGTAGCCGGAACTTGCGGGACATTGATTTTATATTGTGTGCCGTCGATTGCATTGCTCGGGCAGACGTATCAGTCGTGGGCAGAAAATGCCCAGCATGCGCCCGAAGATACACAGGTTGCCCCCTTGTTTGCGATTGGCGTTTGTTCAGATAATCGAGCCCTCGAAAAAACGGATCATACTGGAGAAGCCACCATTGATTCCCCCTTGCCGGCCACGACATCTGTCACCGCAGTCTGTGAACGTATTTTGGCCGCTCGACAAATGCAGAAAGAAGGTATGTCCGTCATTTTTACGACGTATCAGTCTTTGCAGGTCGTTGCCGATGCTCAACAGATGGTTTTGGATGAAACCGATGGCACTTTTGGTGTCTTTGATATGATTATCTGCGACGAAGCGCACCGAACCACCGGCGCGGCCAAAGACGGTTTTGAATCCAGTTTTATGAAAATTCATGACAATGGATTCATTCAGGCCAAAAAACGTCTTTATATGACCGCAACCCCGCGTATTTATACGGTCAATGCCAAATCAGAAGCTAAAAAGGCTGCTTCTGATGCCGTGGTTTGCTCCATGGATGACGCGGCAACATACGGCGAGGAAATTGCGCGCATCCGAACGCAAATAAGGCTTCAGGTTCTGCTCCTGCGACGCCAAAGGCTCCGGCAATCCCTGCTTCTTCTGAGGCCGTAGATCGTAAGGCGTTACAGGACGAGTTTGCACTCTAAAGTTTCCTGTTAGGTTTGTCGAAACAGCGTAAGCCTTATGCTTACGCTGTTCTTGTATGGTTATGGTGCTGTACAAGGTAATGTCCACATAAGTGTGGTATGGATTATCAGAGGCTAGGTTTTGCAGGAGTATGTTATGTTGAGTAAGAGAAGAACTGAATCGGTTCGACCTGATGATCCCATTTTGGAGATACCTTGGGAGAAACTTTCTGAGATTGGCAGTGAGTCGTCTCTCGGGTTAAGCCTGAAAAACAGTCTTAACAGGTTTTTAAAAACGTTTGGTGAGCCTTCTTTGTTGGACGACCTTTACCAGTCTGTTTTGCATGGTCTGGATAATTTGGACGAGTCAGGGGCCTTTTTAGGAGTCCTGACACATCCAGATGTAAGCTATCGAGGCAAGTCTCCGCAGTCCATTCAGAACAAGCTGGCACGAAATAAAGAATCTCCTGTCAAGAGACCGTTGGAAAAGGTGTTTAATGACCTGATTGGTATTCGTATTATTGTGTCAGATTATTCGATTTGGGAAGGTATCAGTGCAAGATTTGTTTCTTCTGAGGTCACGGTGGTGGATCTCCGTCAAGGAAAAACTCCTGATGATGGTTACAGGGCTGTACACTTGTACTTTCAGGCAGATCACAGGCATTATCCTGTGGAGCTTCAGTTTGTCTCCGAGCACGATAACGTGTTTAACGCGTGGCAACATGATCACTTTTACAAACTGTCCTCATACAATCCTGTGATTGGCAAGCAGCTTCGTGATATGTATGAACGAGGAATACTTGAGACGGAGGATGACTACATCAGTGCTTTGAAAGAATTGCAGTCCTCGACTGTGTTTGAAGAACGTAAGGTGGTTTATGGTACAAAACTGGTTGCCAGTCGATTTGGAATGAAAGGCTGTATTGGGTATATGCCTTCAACACATCAGGAGCTTATGACTCTGTATCGTGAACTTTTCTGGAAATGCGTTCGAGAAGAGCTCGATGTCGGGATTTCCGTAGTCAAGGGGGATGGGTACGCTGAGTTTCGACCATGCACAATATACAGTACTTATGCGGATTTCTACGACGCAATTTTCCACGATTTGTTACGCAGACCTCGTAAATAGGTATCCTGAGTATCAATTTCGTTTGGCCAGGCGGTCAATCTCGGATGCCTGAGTGATTACAAAGTCATTATTTTAACGGTCAATCCCAAAGACTTGCCCGAAAAAGTGGTTTCAGGCTTCGAACGTGCAGATAAATTGCTGGATTTGCCCACAGCCACACGCCTTGTCGGGGCCATTCACGGGCTTTCCAAGCAGCTCGTAGGCGACGGCGGACGTACGCTTGCCGAAGATCCTAAACCCTGTACCCGTGCGCTTGTTTTTGCCTCTGAAATTGGAAATGTCGAGAAATTGGGTTCATCCAAAAATATCGAAGCGATGTTCCCTGAAGTCTCCAAACTTTATCTCAAGTCTAAAACATCTGCCGAAGAACGCCTGAAATATGTTTCTATCGAAGCCAAACATGTCGATGGAACCATGAACTCCAGCGAGCGCAATGCCATTTTGTCCTGGCTCGCCGGTGAGGATGGCACAGAGACCAAATCGAACGTCTGCCGCGTTGTTTCTAACGTCCGTTGTCTTTCCGAAGGCGTAGACGTCCCCGCACTTGATGCCGTCGTGTTTATGGCTCCCAAGCGTTCGCAAATCGACATTGTACAATCCGTAGGACGCGTGATGCGCAATTTCAGGCGCGGAGAGGAGGGCGGCAAAAAATACGGCTATATCATTCTGCCTGTGGCACTGCGTCCCGGCGAGAATATCCATGAGGCGCTTGAAGAAGGCGATCGCTTTAAAGAGGTTTGGAGTGTTCTTTGCGCATTGCGTTCACACGATGAAAACTTCAATGCACAGGTCAATGCGATACGCCTGAATATGGCCGATTCTTCGGAATTCAAGGCCAAAGCCGGCACATTTGACCCCGAATCCGGCAAATTCATCGTCGGCACAACCGGCAACCAAAGAAATCCCGTCGAAGACAACGCCGACGATTTGCTCATGAGCGACGAACAAAAGGCCAAAGTGCGCATCGCCCGTCAGCTCGAACTCTTTGAACCCGACCAGCAAAAGATATTTGCCAAACTCGTGGACAAGGTCGGCACTCGCAACTATTGGGAAGGGTGGGCCTCCGATGTCGGCAAAGTTGCCCTCGATATCATCGCGCACATGAATGATATTATCGAACGCCATCCCGATGTACAAAAGGCATTCGACCGCTATCACAAAGGACTGCAAAAAAATATCAATCAGAGCATCGATCGCGAACAAGCCGCAGAAATGCTCGGTCAGCACATCATCGTTGGCCCTATCTTTGATGCACTCTTTGCCAACTATCATTTCAATGAGAATAACGCCGTCAGCAAAACACTGGCTCGCATGGTCAAAAAACTCCAAGACCACGGCCTCGGAAAAGATACAACGATTCTCAATACGTTCTATGCGAGCATCCGCAACCAGATTGGCGACCTCAAAAATCCCGCCGCTCGTCAGAACCTTATCAAAGAATTATACAATCGTTTCTTTGCCGTCGCCTTCCCCAAAACCGTCCAGCGCCTCGGCATTGTCTATACCCCCGTGGAATGCGTCGATTTTATCCTTCACAGCGTCGAAGCCCTGATGCAGCGCGAGTTCGGGCGTTCCTTGTCTGACGAAAACGTCCACATTCTCGACCCATTTGTCGGCACCGGTACATTCATCACGCGATTATTACAATCGGGCATCATCAAAGACAAAGATATCAAACGCAAATATCTCAACGAGCTTCACTGCAACGAAATCGTCCTGCTTGCCTATTATGTCTCCGATTTCAACATCTAAACCGTATTTCACAGCCTGTACTCCACCGATAAATATATCAATTATAATAATATATGTTTAACCGATACCTTTGAACTCTACGAACGCGGTCAGCGCACAATTGACGACCTTTTCAAGGAAAACACCGAACAAATCGAACGCCAGTGCAAAGCCCCGATTCAAGTCATTATCGGCAATCCGCCGTATTCTGCCAAACAAGGCAATGCCAATGATAATAATCAGAATTTGAAATATCCGAAACTGGATAATCGTATTGCGGAAACGTATGTTGCCGGTTCTAATTCTACAAACAAGAACGCAATGTACGATTCCTACATTCGCGCATTTCGCTGGGCATCCGACCGCATTGCCAGCAATCCGAATGGCGGTGTGATTGGCTTTATTACAAATGGTGGCTGGATTGAAGGTAATGCCGCAGCAGGGATGCGCCAGGCACTCGTCGATGAATTTGACAGTATTTATGTTTTGGATTTGCGCGGTGATCAACGTACACAAGGCGAATTATCGCGAAAAGAAGGTGGCAAGATATTTGGTTCAGGTTCTCGTGCAAAAGTATGTATGACATTTTTGGTGAAGCATGGCCTCACCCCAACCCCCTCTCCAAAGGAGAGGGACTTTATGTCAGGTTTGGAGGGGGAAGTGTCCCCCTGCGCGGCTATTTCGCAAGCGAAATACGCCGCTACCCCCTCTGCCTCACCCCACACCCCCGCCAGCCTTACGGCTAAAGTGTACCCCAAGTCAAGGACAATTGAAAAAGAGGGCTTGTAATCTCCCTCATCCTATGTTTTAAAAAATAGTTTTACTGACCGGAGGATACGGCAACGCTGCGGAGCGACCGGAGCACCGAGTCAGTGTCGTTGATA
>JAGBXG010000521.1 GCA_017629415.1 Pseudomonadota bacterium
CGCCATCTCCCATTCTGCTTCACTGGGCAGATGTTTGCCTTGTGCTTTGCAAAAGATATCAGCTTCGTACCAGCTGATGCCTGTAATGGGCTGTGTCGGACGATCAAAATCGATATATTTCGGGCCGGATTTCGGACACTTTTTGGCTTTGACACATGCCTTATAAGCTTCCGTTGTAACTTCGGTTTTGTCCATATAAAACGTTTGCATCCAAACTTTGGCCGCTGGATTCGTATTGACAACACCTTTTTTATTATAGCTCGACTGCTTGCACTTGGCGTGCGGATCATTATCAGATCCTCGCGAGAACTGGCCGCCAGGAATACATGCCATGCCTTCAACCGGAGACAAACAGGGAGCAATGGCCGTACCATCGGGAAGTACCGCCTGAACCGGAGTCGCTTGAACTGGAGCCGCTTGAACTGGAGCCGCTTGAACTGGAGCCGCCTGAACCGGAGCCGCCTGAACCGGAGCTGTATCTTTTGCTGGTTCCTGAGCTGCAGCTGAAGTCGTCATCCATGCTCCAAGCCATATTGAGGCAATTCGTATTGATATATGTTTCATCTTTTTATTCCTTGCTTCTCGAAATCACATCCATTCTGCGGCAAAAAAACAGTAGAAAATACGAATGATTCAACTCCCGAAAACCGCCCATGATTGCGGGATTCCAAAGGGGCTTGAGCCCCTTTGGCAGGATTCCAAAGGGCAGCGCTCTTTGGTGGGGGCCGGGGCAAAGCCCCGGCGGGGTGTGGAGCAAAGCCCCACAAAACTTTACATATCGCCGGTATTAAAACCCGCCCAAATCCAAGGTAGATAAGGGATGAAGCGGTCTCATAGCATAGCTGATGATATCCATTTCGGTCGAAAAAGCGTGTCTAAATCGCGAATTAAGCCATTTCATACGCGCACGTGACGGCGAAAGGTTCATCGGGCTGAGCAAATATTTAAGGCGGATAAAGGCATCTGCATAAGTCGCATCCACAATAGCATTGGTATTCGCAATTTGCTGAAGCGGATAGAAAATGCCATCAGATGTTTGCGGTGCAAAGACATCAACGCCAAGAATATAAACATTCTCATGGCCAATTTTATGATTCATCACGGCCTCGCGGGCAGCGCGAACCGGCACATTGCTTGCCATGCCGCCATCGGCCAGTCGGTATAGACCGTCGCGTTTGAAGATGGTGTCAACAATTTCGCGGCTTCTGTAATGATTTCGAGGCAGTTCATACGTCAGAACCCCCGGAACGAGCATGGAAAACATCGTTGCATCCACCGCAGTCATCACTCGCGTCAGCTCGTCAAACCCAAAAACAGTCGGAATGACAGCTTGTTGGCTGGCAATGAGCGATGCGATGTGGCTGGCATGACGCATCGTATTTTGCCATGTCATGCGCGTCAAATTGAGCAATGCCGAAACAGGATTACGACTTTGGCTTTCCAAAGACGGAATAATCGGCGATTTCTGCAAAATTCCAGAAGCAACACAGGCAAATGGTATACGAAGTTCATTGAAAGAAGGGGCTGTTGTCCAACCAAAAGCTTGACTGATTTCGGTAAAAATATCACTCAAATCGATGCGGCACATGCCGACAAGCCCATGCCTTCCCGAACCGATGCAAGGACGCAATGATTTGGTAATTTGCCAAAGACTGGGCAGCATGATCGTGGAAAGTGCGGCATCATAATGATATTGAAGTGAACGAAGATAGCCCAACAGACCGCCAATCGATGTTCCTGTAATCAGTGACGGCTGAATATTCTTCTCTTCTAACCACTGAAATAAGCACAGATGAACAAAGCCTGTACCACCGCCGCCGCCAAGCGCAAGCACCAGTTTCTTTTGAATCAGTGCATCTTGCAAAGAATATTCGTCAAGCGCAAAACAGACACGATTCAAATGGCTGATGGCTGTGTGCAACATGCGTGCAACGGCAGGATAACCTTCGATAATTTGGCGGCGGCACCAACGCCCCGTCCAAGCCAGGGTTCCTACACCATGCTGCTTTTCAGGCCCGGGAAAAGACCAACCACATTGAGATATCTTGCTCATGTGAACAAGCAATTGTTCTCGCAGGTCAGTCAAATGCGGCGCTATACACACACGAACGCCATCACGCGTTGTGATTTGGCTGGTCGCAGCCAAACGCAGCGCATATTCATACGTGGAACGCACGGTATCATCGAGTTGTTCCGATGATTTGGCTCTGTCACGGAGCCAGGCGCGTTCCAAAGCTTGAATGGCGTTAAGTGACATATTCTCCTTCGTCGCTCAAACTGACAATATCAGACCTGATAAGGCTTTTCAGAGGACAGCATGGCAAAAATGATCCGTGCAAGCTTATGCATGGCCGCAACGTCTATCGTTTTCTGAGACTTGTCTTTGGCTTCAAGACGCTCACAAAGAGCCTTGATGGCAGGAATCTCATCGGCTGCATTATAAATGACCGAAAATAATGCCGAATGCGCTAACCTTAAGTCATAACTGCGGTAATGCGCATAATTTAAAGCCTTACCGTTCACCAGACACAAACACGAAGCAAACTGTTCCGCCGTCTTAGAAGGATAAATATTGGCAAATAATGCAAGGGTTGCTGCCGCCACTTCAGTCATGCCGGGAATTGTCTTGAGCAGTTCCACCTGAGCCTTAATCTTGGCGGCTTTGTTCAATGCTTTGGTCAATTCCTGTTCCGCCGCAGCCATGCGCTCTGCATGAATATTGGCGGCATTCTGTGTCAGCTGAGCCAAAAATCCATAAACAGGTTCCTGATAACCTTCTTGACGCGTCAAATTGGATTGCATACCAATGCGAGCAATTTCACGTTCAAATAAAGCGGCTCGCAACATCAAACAAGCATTAGACATCGGCATCCAACGCGAATTCGATTGAAGTGCCTGACGTGCAATAATCGTCGCAATGCGCTCTTTGCTGCCGCTGTTCCGGAATTCACGCGCCACTTGAAGCATCGTCAACGGTGTGACGGCAAAACCGCGATTAAACATCCGATTCGCCATAGAAGCACCCGTCTGATCATCTACAATAACTGCAATGCCTAAGCTTTTGCGGTCTTTTTCACAACATTCATCGAGCCATGTTTCAAGGTCAACAAGACCACGTTTATCTGCCGTAAATTGCTTGATTTTTACAAATTCCGGTTTGTCCGTGTTCTGAATGCGGCTACAATTTATCTGTTTTTCATCAAAATCAATGCCAACGATTTGCATCTGGGCGTTCCTTCCTGGATTGAATCAGTCAATAAACAAGAGACAAACTCCTCTTATGTCTCTTTTGAAAGCTTGGCCATATACCACAATGATAGCCCTAATGTTTAACGCTTTTATCACGATTTTATCCAACGTTTGAGGCTGCATATAAAAGCTCTGACATCCATCGAATTTTACTTTGAGGGGGCTGTGGCCCCCTGCGGCGCTATTGGCGTTGCCAATACGCGCCTACCCCCAAATACGGGGCTCCGCCCCGTAACGCCCCAACCCGGCACACCCCAGAGTTTTACTGACAACACATGTTCCCCCCAAGGCGTACCCAAAATCGCAAAGGATGAATGAAATGGTACGTTTCGTTTTACTCACGTCACCTGTAAACGCATAAAACACCATTCAGGATATAAAAAATGCATTTGATGAAAAAAAAGTTTGACAGAATTATGAAGTGAGCCTATAAGCCGCCTCGTTCACGGCGTTGGGAAAAACGCTGGAATCAAGATTGAAATTCATGCGAGGATGGCGGAATTGGTAGACGCGCTAGGTTGAGGGCCTAGTCCCGGCTTACGGGGTGGGGGTTCGACCCCCCCTTCTCGCATGAAAAGAGATGCTTTTTGCATCTCTTTTTTTTTTGCATTTTCAAAGCTTGAAATTTCTCTTTTCAGCATTCATCCCCCCAAAAACATAAAATCCTGCTCAGGTAAGTTATTCAAACAGAAAAGCGAGAGGACACAGAACAGCCTCTCGCTTTTTTTATGCATTTTATCCACATGAAATTTTGATTTCTTGTCGCAACTCAATGCTGAAATGCTGTTGTCGCCATTATTTAGGTCAAAAAAAAGCCCCCTCAAATGAGGAGGCTTCGTTTGCCTAAGCAAAAGCCTATATTTTATTTAAATGTATCTTCC
>JAGBXG010000522.1 GCA_017629415.1 Pseudomonadota bacterium
CCCTTGTCCGGAAATGTGTCCCAGGGGTCACGCACGAATCTTCCCAAGCTTGAACAAGGCGGAATCAACCGTCCGCCTTCAATTGTAGGCGGCCGTTCCGGTAGCCCTTCGCAACAAATATCCATGCGTCCCAAGCTAGGCGATAATATACCAGGTGCGCGTACGCCTTCAGTCGTTTTTCCTCGACCGGCATCCGGTACACCCTCGCTGCCGCCTATGGCCCCCGTCTCTTCAGCTTCTATACCGGCAGCACCTCCAGTGGCTGCACCGCCTACTCCATCGCTGGCATCATTGCCGCCGCTTTCTCGTACGCCTGCCCCCGTCGAAGCTTCCAGTGCCATGGATGCCACCACACGCGCTCTGCTTCCCGAAGAACTCGAAGGCTTCGAAGAACCCGTTGAAGAAGACGAAGAAATCAATATCTCCACAAAAGCGCTGCTTCCTGATGAACTCGAAGCCTGCGGCCTTCCCCCCGAATTCGAAGGTTTGGAAGACGAACCGCAAATCGAACTCGAAAATTTGTCCTCCACTCTCCCCGTGGGGATGAAAATCGATGACCGATACGAAATCAAAGGCGTCTTGGGTGTCGGCGGTTTTGCAACAGTCTATAAAGCACACCACCTGACCATCGATCGCGATGTCGCACTCAAGGTCATGGACCTCAAAAAAGGCGTTGATCCCAGCTACTCACAACGCTTTTTCCGTGAGGCCAAGATCGCTGCAAAAATCCATCATAATAACGTCGTTTCGATTTATGACTTCGGTCACGTCGCCGAAACAGGTCAGCCTTATATCGCCATGGAAATGCTCCATGGACACGATTTGAGCCACGAATTGACGGAAGCCGGCCCACTAAGCCCCAAACGCGCCTTCGTCCTCTTCAGACCCGTTCTCGAAGCCCTCGGACAAGGACACCGCCTCGGCATCGTCCACAAAGACTTAAAACCTGAAAACCTCTACCTCGTCGATCCTCGCGGACAGCGCGAACTCATGAAAGTCCTCGACTTCGGTGTCGCGCGTATCAACTCCAGTGAAGTCGCCAAACTCACAAGCGCAGGACAACTCCTCGGTACACCGCGTTACCTCGCGCCTGAATACATTAAACAACAACTCGTATCCCCAGCCATCGACGTCTATCAGATGGCTCTGATTATCTCGGAAGCACTCACCGGCGTGCCCGCCGTCTCCGGCGACCCGTTCCATGCCATGATGCTCCATTGCAGCGGAAAACTCCAAATCGCAGAATTCCTGCTCGAAGGACGCGTCGGCGAAGTTTTCAGAAAAGCTATCTGCATCGATCCCGAAATGCGATTCCAGGATTGCGATGCCTTCGCCGCCGCCTTGGACGAAATTGCCGACTGCTTTACAAGCACCACACCGCTCAAAGGCGGTGCGCCTCAGCTCACACCAGATAGCCGCACTTCCTCCAAACTGCTCGCCACCCCCTTCGATTCCGGTCATATCAATACCGGAGAATCTCTCCAAGTCCTTCAAGAGCCGCCCAAACGCAGTATGGCACCTGTCATTATCGTTGTCCTCTTGATATTGGCAATTGCCGGACTCGCCGGGTACTATTTCTACACTCAGATGGAAGCCCAAAATAAGGCTCTCCTCGAAGCTCAGAAAAAAGATGAACCACCACCCGATGTAACTTATACTTTCCAATTTAAAACCGTTCCATCCGGTGCATCTATCAAGCTCAAAGGCGGCAGCAATATTTTATGCAAAAGCCCATGTAAACATGACTTCAAAAGCTCAGGTTTGCCTGCTTCTATCGTTGTTGCCTTAGACGGCTATCATTCCAGCGATCTGGAACTCACACCATTGCTCTATGAAAACGAAAAAGGCAATGTCACGGTCGAACTCATCAAACAGATTGAACAAATCAAAGAACTTGAGTTCACACTCAAATATACCCCTGAAAATGCCGTCGTCACGGAATCCGCTTCCGGCAAAAAAGTCTGCCTCAAATCCCCATGCGAATACATTTTCAATATCGATAAAGGATACGTGGCTTTGACCTTCTCTGCACCCGGATTCAAATCTAAGTCGATGAACCTTGCCAAACCTTTGTACGATGAAAATAACGGTGTGGTAAATATCACTTTAGATAAAGACATTCCGCGTCCCGCAGCCAAGAAACCAGCACCTGTCCAGGAAGCGCCCAAATCTGCACCGGCACCCGCACCAGAGCCCAAGCCTGAACCTAAACCCGCGCCGGCTCCAAAACCCGAAAAGAAACCCGAAATCATGCTGCTCTAGCAGCAATCAAAGCTCGCCATCCCCGGCGAGCTTTTTTTTATGGAGAAGCCATTAAAATTTGCCTTTCCTCAAACTGGCTTCACAGTTTTTGCATATCTCAATGATAAAATCTGAAGACTGACTTGCCTCCCAAAAAGATGTGCATATTCTGTGAGAGTTTTCGGGGCTGTGATGCAGCCCCGGCGTTATTTTGCGTATTCGCTTCAAAGTTTACTGTTTTCAAGGAATTAAGAAAAATGTTGAAACCATTGAATGAACACATTCTCGTGCAGCGTCTCGAACAGGAATCCATCAGCAAAGGCGGCATCATCATCCCCGATACCGCCAAGGAAAAACCCGCCAAGGGTGCTGTTGTGGCCGTCGGTCCCGGCAAACGCGCAAAAGACGGCTCCAGAATGGCCATCGACCTCAAGGTCGGCGATGTCGTCCTTTTTGGCAAATATTCCGGCACAGAAGTTAAACTCAATGGCACCGAGTACATGATTCTCCGCGAAGACGATGTGCTCGCCGTTGTCGAAGACTAAGAATTTATAAGTCCCCCCCAGTTCAACGCCTCAAACATGAGAACACAAGGGGCGTTGCGGGGTGAAACCCCGCTTAGGGGGTAGGCGCGTATTGGCGCGCAGCTATGTCGCTGACGCGCCATACGCTTTGCGCGGCCCGGCTATGTCGCTGACGCGCCATACGTCGCGCCAAAAGCGCCGCAGGGGGCTTGGCCCCCTGCAAATTCATCCTCAAATGCATCATTTCTCACTTCAAATATAGGATTATCCCATGTCGAAAGAAATTATCTACAAAGAAGCTGCTCGTCAAAAACTTCTCGAAGGCGTCGAAATGCTCGCGCGTACCGTCAAGACAACCCTCGGTCCCAAGGGTCGCAATGTCGTCATCGAAAAAGCCTACGGCAGCCCCAAAGTTACCAAAGACGGCGTCAGCGTCGCCAAAGAAGTCGAAATTAAAGATATCGCCGAAAATCTCGGTGCCCAAATGGTTCGCGAAGTAGCTTCCAAGACCGCCGACGTCGCCGGTGATGGCACCACAACAGCTACCGTTCTGGCCGAAGCCATCTATCGCGAAGGCATCCGTTATGTCACCGCCGGTCACAACCCCATGGCACTCAAACGCGGTATCGATGCCGGCGTCGCCAAAGTCGTCGAATTCATCGCCGCCAATGCCCGTCAGACTCGCGATACCAACGAAATCCGTCAGGTCGGCACCATCAGCGCCAATGGCGACACCATCGTCGGTGATCTCCTCGCGCAAGCCATGGAAAAAGTCGGTCACCAGGGCGTCATCACCGTCGAAGAAGCCAAAGGTATGGATACCGTCCTCGAAGTCGTCGAGGGTATGGAATTCGATCGCGGCTACCTCTCGCCGTATTTCGTCACCGATTCCGAACGCATGACATGCGTCCTCGACGATCCCTACATCCTCCTCGTCGAAAAGAAAATCAGCACGATGAAAGACCTTCTTCCCATCCTCGAAGAAGTCCTTCGCACTGCCAAGCCCTTGCTCATCATCGCCGAAGACGTCGATAATGAAGCCTTGGCCACACTCGTCGTAAACCGTCTGCGCGGCATGCTCAAAGTCGCCGCGGTTAAAGCCCCCGGTTTCGGCGATCGCCGCAAAGCCATGCTCCAGGATATCGCCATTCTCACCGGCGGCGAAGTCGTCAGCGAAGATTTGGGCATGAAACTCGAAGCCACCAAACTGACACAACTCGGTTCGGCACGCCAGATTACGATCAGCAAAGATGCCACCATCATCGTCGATGGACGCGGCATTGACGAAAACATTCAGGCACGCTGCGCTCAGATTCAGAAACAAATTGATGACGCCAAGAGCGACTATGATCGCGAAAAACTCCAGGAACGTCTTGCTAAACTCAGCGGCGGCGTTGCTGTCATCAAAATCGGCGCAGCTACAGAAGCCGAAATGAAAGAACGTAAAGACCGCGTGGACGACGCCCTTCACGCCACACGCGCTGCCTTCGAAGAAGGCATTATCCCCGGCGGCGGCACCGCTTATATCCGCGCCGTTGCTGCCCTCAATGACGTCAAATGCAGCGAAGCTGAACAGTTCGGCGTCGGCATTCTCCGCCGCGCACTCGAAGAACCAGCTCGTCAAATCGCTCGAAATGCCGGCGTTGAACCCAGCGTCGTCATCGACAAAGTCCGCTCCAATGACTCCTTCTCATTCGGATACAATGCCGCCAACGACACCTACGGCGATCTCATCGCCGACGGCATCCTCGATCCCGCTAAAGTGGCGCGCGTTGCCCTCCAGAACGCCGCTTCCGTCGCCGGCCTCCTCCTCACCACAGAAGCCCTCGTCATCGAAAAGAAAAAAGATGACAAAAAAGGCGGCTGCTGCGGCGGTTGCCACGGATGTGACTGTGAATAATCCGGTTTAAAACACATTCAGCCCCGAAATCTTCGGGGCTTTTTTTTATCATCATGATAATAAGACTCCTTTTTCTTGCATAAGATTCCCTTTTTCTTGCGGCCTTTTTGTTCAGGAGTTCCCATGAATTTCGCACAAGTCGTCAATCATATCCGTTCCTCCGCATCCACCGAGCGCCAGAAAGGCGCATTGTTCGAGGAATTCATCCGCCGGTGCTGGCTCACCGATCCCCAATTCTGCCGACGCACG
>JAGBXG010000523.1 GCA_017629415.1 Pseudomonadota bacterium
CGTCGCCCAACCATGAAACGCTGCTCGATGCGGCCTTGCTGGCCATGCATTATTCCAAACTGGCCAAGAGCGGCAGTGCTGAAGTTCATGTGACGCAGGTCAAATACGTTCGCAAGCCGAAAAGTGCGCCTGCCGGTCAAGTTGAAATTCGGGGGGAAAAATCGATATTGGCCAAAGCATCAGAAAAGCGTTTGGAACGTCTGATGAAAACAGAATCGTCATAAAACGATGATTCAACAGGCAAAAGCTCCATGTGGATTGCGGGATTTCGAAGGGCAGCGTTCTTTGGCGGGGGCCGGGGCGAAGCCCAGGTGCGGCGCGTATTTGCATTTGCAAATAGCGACGCTGGGGGAGATGCGTATTTGCGCGCGGCTATGACGGCCTTTGAGGCCGCCATACGCCTTGCGTTGCGCGTCTATTTTGCGTTGCAAAATACGCCGCGCAAAAAGCATCGAGGGGGCGTTACGCCCCCTTGAAAAGTCTGCCCCATCACGCTTGGATGATATGGGATATTAGATGTTATCGTATTGGTATTTGTCATGCTCGACAAAGACGGCATCGTGATCTTCGAAGCAGAGAATTCCTCGTGCAATGCGAATGTTGGGCATGAGTTTGCGGTGATAGACGTAATCGATATGTGAAACGTTTGCCGGTGATTTGAAATCGGCAGGCGATGTGACGCCGCCGAGGTGTTCTGAACGGCCGAGTGCGATATGTACGGCCAGTTTTTCGTCCAAAAGCACGTGTCCGACGGCTTCCACGCCCCATTCTCCAAGCACGCCGAGACCAAGTTCGGCGACATTGGCTCGCGCGGGGTCTTCGGCAATGGACTGGCGCAAGGATTCTGCCCATGCATTGTCGCCATCGATGCAGACGACACGATTTTCTGCAACTTCACATAGGGCGATTTCGCCGTTGCGTTCGATAGGAAGGATGCCGCCTGTCAGAGAAATCATGCCGATTTTTTCGCCTTCATAGGGGACAATATAAGCTTCGCCGGATGGCAAGTTGCCAGCCTGTCCTGGGCGTGTGAATCGGCCTGATGAGGCAAATCCCATGCGGAAACGGAGATCGAGTGTCAATTCATAGAGGCTGCCGCAAACATCAAAGGTCAGGATGGCGGTATGTGCTTTGGTCAGAGCGTTGGCCAGTTTTGTCACGCGAGCATCGATAGCGGCGACATCGACAGAAAGTGCCGGAAGCATTGAAAGTGTAAAGCCTGGCATGGTAGCGGCTTTGAAACCATAGCGTGAAGCTGCAATTTTCAGCGGTGCGGTGGCAGAATATTGTGTCAATGCAATCCAGTATTCAGCGCGGGAATAGATTTCAGCGATGTCGGCTGTTTCCCCCATATATTGATTCAGTTCTGCTGCTGTTGCGGGTATTTCGTCCTGAAGTGCGATGGCATGAACGGGGTGGACGAGGTCAGCATTGCCTCTGCCGACAGATTCATAAGCATAGACCATGCAGGCATGATACGAAGTTTTGTTCAGTGCTCGGGCCCAGCGCATGACGAGTGCGCGTCGGTCTGCCCAGTCTTGGGTATCATCTGCCGCAACGGATGGCACGTCGACAAGAAATCCCATGCGGTGGCTTGCTTCGGTTGAGCTATAGCCAAAGACTTGTGAGAATAATAAATTGAGTTCTGTTCCGTTCATACTGATATATCTGAAAGCGCATAAGTTTTGATGGATACAAAAAAACCGGTGAGTTGCAACAGATGAAGCTTGACCACCGGTTTAAAGCATTTTGAGAGACAATTTATTCAGCTTCTTTGGCTGAATCGTCGGTATCTTTTGGGATTTCTACATCGGCTGTGACGACATTGTCGTTGCAATCGACTGATTTTTCAGAGCAATTGTTTGATTTTTCAGAGCAATCGTCTGATTTTTCAGAGGAATCGTCTGATTTTTCACAGCAATCATCAGCTTTTTCTTCGCAGGATTGAATTTCTTCTATTTTATCCTGTTTATTTTCGGCTTGATTTTGTTTTTGTGCTTCTTTTTTGGCTTTTGCGCGTTTCGCGAGGTGTCTGACACCGAAAGCAGCAGCAGTGGAGAGGGCGACCATGCCAACGCTGGCCAATGCTTTATAGAGAACTCTCATGATTTCCTCCTATTTGATAGAAAAGTGTTTGGAATGATCAAGGGCAACATGACGAAAGCCAATAGCTATCGCCTTTGAAAGGGCTAACATACCAACTCTTGAAACAGCTTTGTATAGAATTCTCATATTTGCCTCTGCCTGGTGTTGTTGATGATATTTTGACATGAGTGGATATATCATGTCGGTGGTTTTGTCTTTA
>JAGBXG010000524.1 GCA_017629415.1 Pseudomonadota bacterium
CCTTTGGCTTTTTTTTGCTCGCCCTTTGGCGCGCTTTCTTCGTCAACTGCGTTGCTCAGCTCAGTCACGTGCGCTAGCACGCTCCTTCGCTTCGCGCCTGGTTTCCTCGAAATCACATCCAACTGGCGGCAAAAAACGTCAGCATTCACAAAGTGTTAAAACTTACCAAGGCGGAATGGGATACAGGGTTCCCATTTCGCCCCAAGACGTCAGCAAACAGTACCCGGCTAACTCACGAAAAAACACCCCATATTGCGGGATTCCAAAGGGGCTTAGCCCCTTTGGTGGGGTCCGGGGCAAAGCCCCGGTGGGGTTTGGGGCAACGCCCCAATAAACAAGCATAAACTTAGGGTTTAAGCTGTTGGGCGGCGTGAGCAAAGATTTCGCCGCGTTGGTTATAATTTTTGAACATATCGTAGCTGGAGCATCCTGGAGAGAGCATGACGGCTTTGCATTCGTGAATTTTGGCCAGTTCATAGCCTCGCGAGACAGCTTCTTCGAGGGTATTGCATCGGTGGAGTGGGCAAGGGATTTTATTCCAGATGGCTTCACGGCAGAAACGGTCTGTGAGTGCGCCGATGACCATGATTTGTCGGACATTTTTCTTCATGGTTTCGATCCATTCGGTGAGATCGAGGCCTTTATCGACGCCGCCGACGATGAGAATTGTGGGTTCATCGATGGTTTGGAGGGCAGCAATGGCTGCGTGAGGATTGGTGGCTTTAGAATCATCGATAAATGAAATGCCGTTTAATGTTCGGATATTTTGAATGCGATGGGATGGCATTTTATAGGAAGCAATGGCTTTAACGATTTTATCGAACGAGCATCCCATATACAACGCGGCCAAAATGGCGCCCATTGCGTTCAATGCATTGTGTTTTCCGGGCATTTTCAGTTGTGCCAGTGACAGACAATGGCGTTGTCCCTGATAAATGAAGCGGATTTCGTGTGCGGCTTCATCTAAATATGCGTAATGCATGGCGTTATTAGGGATTTCTTCTCGCGAGAGTCCATACCAGCATAGTTTGGCTTGGGTATGTTGATGCCAAGTTCGGATTTCGGGGTCTGAGGCATTCAAAATGGCGATATCGTGAGAGGTCATGGTTTGAAGCGGACGTCTTTTGGTTTCGATATATTTATTTTTATCGCCTTTAAAGTATTCGTTATGATCTTCGGCGATATTGGTTGCAATCAGGATATGGGGTTTAAACTGCGGGCAGAAGACGAGCTGGAATGCGCTGGTTTCGACGACGAGGCAATCGACTTTTTTGTTGGTATCCTGAATGACGTGTGACAGGGGAATGCCGACATTTCCGCCCATGTGATTGAGGACGTCGCATTCATTCAAAATATGTGAAGTCAGTGTTGTTGTCGTTGTTTTTCCATCTGTTCCTGTAATGGCAACGATAGGAAATTCGGTGGCTCTGTAGCCGACTTCGAGTTCTGCGATAACGGGAATATTGCGTGCGGCGGCTTCGAGCAGAATGGGAGTTGTCGGTTCCAGACCTGGGCTTGTGACAATGACCGAAGCTGTACCGATTTCGTTATGTCCGAGCACGAGTCGGGTATTTTTAGGCAATTTGGCTTTAAATTCGTTGCGTTTGGACTCATCTGCGATATCCGAAGCCACGATATTTTTATGGAATTTATCGAGCAAGTGGGCGACTGCGAGCCCGGAAGCACCAAGTCCGAAGACGGCGACACAAGAGTGTTTAGGGAGAGGATCGTGCATTTTTAAGCGCTTTATTCAAGAAGAGGTCAAAGTTTTGGAGTGTGATATTTTAAGGGGGCCGAGCCCCCTTCGTCGCTATGCCGTACCGGCATACGCGCCTACCCCCAAAGCGGGGTTTTACCCCGCAACGCCCCGAGGGTACACCAAATCATATTTATTCTATATGGTTTTGAGGATACCTCAAAAAAAAAGCCGCATGCGTATTTCGGCGCAGCCGGAATAGCAGGCGGCCGGCCATGCGTATTTCGGCGCAGCCGGAATAGCAGGCCGTTCAATCATGAATGGCGTTCAATGGGTTGCACGAACCATGAATAACAATGAACATCTGGCGGAAGATACCCCCATTGTCGTGTGTCGGCAGGAAGGCAATATCTGTATTGTCGAAAAAATAGACTGATAAACAAACCCACAAAAAAGTCTTGATAAGCCGTGCAAAATGCACGGCTTTTTTGTGCCATTGAGGGGCTATCTGTGATAAGGGCTTTTGATTACTTTGCCTTTAAAAGGGGCAGTTTTATCTTTTAAACAAAGATGACATACAAAATGTATGGGACATTTTTTGTGTGTCATTAAAATAATTGGAGCAATCAAATGGGTATGAAAGAAGCTCTGTTGGCAGGTATCGCATGCGGTATTATTGGTGCAGGCATTGGATGGGGAATCGGCAGCAATCAGGTGAATGATAAAGCTTGGGAATCGCAGCCCGATATCAGTGCTCAAACGGCCGTATTGGATTCAGCTTATCTGCCGGTTGCTGGCAGTCCAGTGCGCGGCAGTGCTGCACCGCTGGCAACCGTCGTTGTTTTTACAGATTATAAAGCACCGGCCACAGAAGCCCTCTATAATAAAATTTTAGATAAAGTCTTTACACAATATGCCGATAAAGTGGCTATTGTTTACAAAGCTTTTCCGCTTGAACGTTTCCCGGATTCGTTGCTGCGTGCTCAGGCTGCTGCTGCCGCCCAAAAACAAGGCAAATTCTGGGAAATGTCTGATGAACTGCTGAAAACAGGCGGCGTTAAAACACTGTTTAAAGAGGAAGATGCCATTGCGATGGCCACCAAACTCGGGCTCAATGTCGAACAGTTCAAAGCCGATATGAATAGCGCTGAAGTGCGCGAAAGCATCCGTAAAGACATTGCATTAGGCGAAAAACTGGGTGTCAGACGTACGCCGGCTATCTTTATCAACCATAAAGAAATGGATGCTAAAGCCAGTTTGACTGAAGATGCTTTTATGAAAGCCCTTCTTGCTGAAATGACCCAATATTCGCTCATCACTTCAAACATGGCTAAGCCCGGCGGCAGTTACTATCTCAGCTCGCTTTATAATGCCCCCAATGCCGATGCCACAGATGCCCCCAAAGCAAAATCAGACGACAATCCGAAATTAGAAAGACGTCCGGCTCCGGGCCGCAAAGGACCGCGTGAAAAACCTGCTCCTCAAGCCCCAGAAGGCAAAGTTTTTGTCGACGTCAGCGGTGCTCCGACACTTGGCGATCCCAATGCGCCTGTGACTATCGTTGAATTTACCGATTTTGAATGTCCGTTCTGCTCACGTGCCAACAATACCATCAAGGAATTGATGGATAAAAACCCCGGCAAAATTAAACTCGTGTTCAAACATAACCCCCTGTCGTTCCATAAAAACGCCGATGCCGCACACCGTGCCGCTGAAGCCGCCGGTTTGCAGGGTAAATTCTGGGAAATGTACCAGAAACTTTTCGATAATCAGAAAGCCCTCAGCATGACTGATATCGAAAAATATGCGACAGAAATCGGTCTCGATGTCGCCAAGTTCAAACTCGATATGGAAAATGAACTCGTCAAAAATCGTCTGAAGACCGACCTTGAACAAGGCAAAAGCGTTGCCGTTCGCGGTACACCGCATTTCTTCATGAACGGTACACGTATGAGCGGTGCACAGCCCCTCGAAAAATTCCAAGCCGCCCTCGATAAAGAATTGGCTATCGCCGATAAATATATCAAACGCGGTGTGGCAGCCGATGCTCTCTATAAGACAATTATCAGCGAAGAGCCTAAGCCTAAAGCATTGCCCAAAGCTCCGGCTGCTCCCGAAGCCCCGATCGTTTTGACCCAGGGAGATTCATATGCCAAAGGCCCCGAAAATGCCCCCGTCACCATCTATCAATTCAGCGAATTCCAATGCCCGTTCTGTGCGCGCGTGGAACCGACGATAGATCAAATCGTGGCAACTTACGGCGATAAAGTTCGCATTATCTTCAAGAATATGCCGTTGCCGTTCCATAAAGATGCGCCACTGGCTGCTGAAGCTGCATTTGCTGCAGGTGCTCAAGGTAAATTCTGGGAAATGCACAAACTCCTGTTCGCCAACAATAAAAACCTTAAACGCGAAGCTTTGACCGAATACGCCAAGCAACTCGGGCTGAATATCGACCAGTTTAACGCCGATTTGGACAGCCATAAATTTGCTGTTCAGGTTGAAAAAGAAACCGCTGAAGGCAAAAATGCCGGCATTTCCGGTACACCAACCTTCGTCATTAACGGCAAAAAAGTCGTCGGTGCTCAGCCTTTCGATAACTTCAAAAAAGAAATCGACGCGATTTTGGCCAAATAAGAGGTGTGGGGCGCTGCCCGACATCTCGCCGGGGCTTTGCTCCGGACCCCACCAAAGGCGCTAAGCTCCTTTGGAATCCTGCAATATGCGGTATGTTGCAGGGACGAAAAATGGGGGAGCGAGTCCCCATTTTTCCAAAAAACGAGCGTTATCAGTACGTGGCTAGCTTACAAAACGTCAAATCTATGGTGGGTTCCAAGGGGCTCAGCCCCTTGGCGGGGGTTGGGGCGGAGCCCCAAAAGAATTTTGCGTACGCCGTGGGATTTAGGGGGAAGGCGAAAGAAGGCTTTGGACCCCACAAGAACGCTTAAGAAAATATGTGGGGATTTTCGTCTTCACAAGATATAAATAGATACTCATGGCATAACCCTCGGCATTTTCTGACCGATGGTTTTTTTTCGGTTCGTTTTTGGAGAATCTGACGATGATGAAAGAATGGGATGCGGCAGTTGCCGGTATTGAATTGGATCAGCTTAACGTTCTTACGCTTCGCACGCTTGCCATAGATATGGTGCAAGCTGCAAATTCGGGTCATCCGGGTGCACCGATGGGTTGTGCAGCCATGGCACATGTGCTGTGGTCACGTCACATGAATTTGGCTCCGAATCATGTGGGCTGGTCAAACCGTGATCGCTTTGTGCTTTCAAATGGTCATGCTTCATCATTGATTTATGGTTTGCTCCATCTGAACGGTTATCCTGTCAGCTTGGATGATCTCAAGCAATTCCGTCAGCTGGGCAGCATTACGCCGGGTCATCCCGAAAACCATATCACGCCGGGGATTGATACGACGACCGGTCCTTTGGGACAAGGTATTGCCAATGCCGTCGGTTTTGCCATGGCCGAAACCCACATGGCCGCACGTTATAACAAGCCGGGTCACAAGATTGTTGATCATTATACGTATGCCATTTGTGGCGATGGTTGCCTGATGGAAGGTATCAGTGCCGAAGCCGCATCTTTGGCCGGTCACTGGGGTTTGAGCAAGCTCATCGTGCTTTATGATAACAACCATATCACGATCGACGGTACCACCGATGTCAGCTTTACTGAAGACGTTGCCAAACGTTTCGAAGCCCACGGCTGGAACGTGCTGACCGTCGAAGACGGCACCGATTTGGCCGCTATCGATGCTGCCATTACAGCCGCCAAATCTCAGGATAAAAAACCGACCTTGATCAGCGTCCGCAATCATATCGGAATTGGCAGCCCCAATATGCAAGATACGTCTAAAGTTCACGGTTCACCGCTGGGTGCCGCTGAAATCAAGCTCACCAAAGCCGCTTACGGCTGGCCCGAAGATGCCCAATTCTTCGTCCCCTCGCGAGTTGCCGAAAGTCGTGCGGCGCGCGTGGCCAAACACGATGCTGCTTATGATGCCTGGAAAGCTGCTTTTGAAGCTTATCGCGCCGAATATCCCGAACTGGCTGCAGAATTTGAACGCCGTATGGCCGGTGAACTCCCCGTCGATTGGGATAAAATTGCGCCTTTTGAAGCCGGTAAACCCATGGCGACTCGCGCGGCTGGTGGCAAAGTTCTCAACGCCCTTCATGCCGTTCTGCCCGAACTCATGGGCGGCAGCGCTGACCTCCACGAATCCAACAAAACCTATGTCAAAGCCTCCGGCGACTACTCCAAAGACAACCGCGCCGGTCGCAACTTGTTCTTCGGTATTCGCGAACATGCGATGGCTTCGATCGTTAATGCTATGGCCCTTTATGGCGGCTTCATTCCTTATGGTGCCACGTTCCTCGTCTTCAGCGATTACATGCGCCATTGCATCCGTCTCGGTGCCCTCGAAAAAGCACACGCCCTTTGGGTTTGGACACATGACTCCATCGGCGTCGGCGAAGACGGCCCCACACATCAGCCCATCGAACACTTTGCTTCACTTCGCGCTATCCCCGATTTCGTATTCATTCGCCCCAACGACGCCAATGAAACCCTCGAAGCGTTCAAATATGCCATGGCATCTAAACGTCCCGTCGGCCTTGCCCTTTCGCGCCAGAACTGCCAAACCCTCGACAGAACTGTTTATGCCGGCGCTGAAAATCTCCACAAAGGTGCCTACGTTCTCGTTTCAGACGACAACCCCGAATACATCCTCATGGCCTCCGGCAGCGAAGTCGATATCGCCCTCGATGCTTACGCAAAACTGAAAGAACAAGGGAAGAAAGGACGCGTTGTGAGTGTTCCTGCACACCGTCTGTTCTGGGAACAGAGCACAGAATACCGCGAATCTGTTCTGCCTAAATCCGTCAAAAATCGCGTGGCCGTCGAAGCTGCCTGCGAAATGAGTTGGGAAAAACTCATCGGCGACGAAGGTAAATTCATCGGTATGGACGGTTACGGTGCCAGCGCGCCCGCCGAATTGCTCTACAAACAGTTCGGTATTACTGCCGATGCCGTCGTCAAGGCGATTTTGGGTTAATTTTTTGTGGGGCGCTGCCCCACACCCCGCCAAGGGCTCTGCCCTTGGAACCCGCCAAGGGGCATTGCCCCTTGGAACCCATTTGGGTTAAGCGTTGTTCGTAGGTTTGACGGGTACTGATTGCGAGCGTTTTTGGGCAATATGGGGCCCTGTATCCCATATTGCATCCCCAATCACGAGTCGAGTCGCGATCATTACCTGTTTTTTGCCGTCATGTTGATGGCACGAGAAAGCCTTCATACCCCACCAATCTCTTAAAATTCTCTCCATAAAGAGACAATATGGCAAAACATAGACAACAAAAAGTAGCACATGAGCTTTTGAGAACCCTTTCGACGGCTTTGATGGAAGATGTCAAAGATCCACGCGTGGCTTTGGTTTCCCTGACAGATGTTTCTGTTTCGGCAGACCTTTCCGTCGCTTCTGTGCGTTGGCTTTGTCCCAAAGACGAAGATAAAAAAGAAATTATGGCCGGACTTGTTAAAGCAACGCCGTTTTTGCGTTCTTTAATCGCCGATAGACTCGCGTTGCGCCGCGTGCCCATGATCAATTTCTATTACGATGATGCCTATGAAAATGGGCAGAAGATCTCAGATTTATTGGCGCAATTGAGGGCTTCGGGGCAGATGGGCGAAGAATAATTTTTGCATCCACTGAACGGCAAAAATAGGCGTTGAATCACATGTGGGCGCATCTCCTTCGTCAGCGGCGTCGTTCGCGTCGGTCATGTGCGTTAGCACACTCCCTCCGCTCTCTCCTTGCTTCCTCGGATCTGCATCCACTGAACGGCAAAAAATAAGAAGGTAATGTTGACGAATACATAAAGTGGAATGGGGTAGGGGCCCCATTTCACCCAAAAACGTTTGCTAACTCCGGTTGCCCAACACGAATCCCCCTCATTTTGCGGGATTCCAAAGGGGCTCAGCCCCTTTGGTGGGGTTCGGGGCAAAGCCCCGAAATAAAAAAGGTATAACCATGTACGATCGTATGCCGCATATTTCGCCAGCTCTCAAAAGTTTGGCGGAATGGATTCGCAAATCCGATAAAATTCTCGTCTCCATGCATTGCCGCCCCGA
>JAGBXG010000525.1 GCA_017629415.1 Pseudomonadota bacterium
CAATGTGGAACGGACCTTTGTAAAGATACATATCCACGAAAGTTTCGTTCGTTTCCTTGAGTTTCATGAATACTGAAGCATTGGCCCCCCCCCAACCAGCTTCTAGACCGATATAAAGTCGGTAAGGCTGTTTGGCAATTGCAAGCCAGCGGAAAGAAAGACCAACCATGACGTTGAACATTTCAGGAGGATAGCCGCTATTGTTCAAATCTGTTTTCACACCGGTCGTCAATGCGGAAGCAGCAATATTAACAATTTGCCCACGAACATAGAAACCAAGTTGCATATTATGCGGCAAATTAAACATACCGCTAGCACGAAGATGGAAGGGCAACGGTGCAAAACCATTGCTGATTTTGCCATGATCTCCAACGCAATTTTGCCATTGGCAGTTTTCGACTTTATCTGAAACAAAGCCAACCCCTGTACCAATCATCACAGAGAACTGGAACAATGGATCACCGTATGATTCAACTATTTCTTCTTGCGGCAATCCTTCACATTCACCAACCATCACAGTAGTCAGCGGCTGAATCGATGAAGAGACATTCGCCACCACTTCGCCGGCACGATTGCGAGCCTCAATATAATACTGAACACGTCCGCCAGTTGTTGCCATACCAGGAATAATGGCAACAAGCTGATCCGTCGTTTGAAGAGCAGGCTGCATTTCAAGAGTTTCAAAACCACTGTCGCCTGCCGCATAATGCAATGTCACGCGATAAATATCGGGATGTGCAGGAACCGTTGCGCGAACTTCCATAGGCACGCATCGGTTATTAGAAACAATTGCATCGTGTTTGATTTCGGGTTTTGCCTGTGCCAAAACGATGGCGGCAGATTTAGGCGCCGTCGCAATGGCCTTGCGCGCACGATCCAAAATCGCTTCAAGCTCTGAAGTGCGATAATCGTTAGGAATAACGACATCTTTATTGAGCGTCAATGCTTTCAGAAATGCGGAAAAAGCACGCTCATCGGCAATAGCTGGAGCCGAATCTTTAAAACGGCCATAACTCACAACACCTTGTGCAATAAATATATTGGCAGCACTAGGCTCGCTGATACCAAGCGTCTCAACAATTTGAACAGCTTGAAGCAGCTTATTGTCAGCCGACTCTAGTTCAAAAAAGTCATAGTCCTCCATCGCTGAACGCGTCAGTTCAACGGCCAAAGGAAATCCTGTGTTTTGCGCTGAAGCCATACTCAATGGCATAACGGTCAAAAACAGCAGAAATACGAGAAAACTCAGTCTTGTAGCGAGTTTTGAACGGACACTCATGGCAAAGACCTCTGATATATTTGAAAAAAACCCCGTCTCATCGTGATGAAACAGGGCGATTTATAGAGATTTTATCGTTTGGTGTGAAGAACGATTTTGGGAAAATGAGCTTCCTCGCTCCACATTTCAAAAGAGATCAAAAAAGCTGCATTTTCATTCGTATTTATCACAATATCCTAAATTTATCTTTGTGTGATGCGAAGCTCGACGCGACGGTTATTGGCGCGGCCTTCCGCCGTATCGTTCGTATCAATGGGTTTGTCGGGACCAAAGCCCGCGGAAACCATACGTTTCTTATCGATACCACGCTTGATGAGTTCCTGCATGACGCTCTTGGCACGACCTTGTGAGAGTTTGACGTTGCTCTTATAACGACCGGAGCTGTCCGTATGACCTTCAATCGAAATATGAATGGTCGGATTCTCCTTGAGCACATCCGCAATTTCATTAAGAAGCGGTTCGCTCTTCGCGAGAACTTTCGTTTTATTCGTTGCAAAGAAGAATTGCTCCTTAAGCTCGATTTGCGTATCGGTAACAACAATATATTTGCGAGGCGGCGGACAGCCGTTTTCTTCAACAAGACCTTTTTCAAACGGACATTTATCGGCACCTGTACAGTTGGTAAAGGCTGCTGCCATGTTTTTCTCGCTGACCCAGGGATCACAAACAGTATCCCGGTCACTGTCAGGATTGGGACAACCTTGGTACTCTGCAAGACCATGAACATCTTCGCAAAGATCTGTATTTTTGCATGTCCGGGCAAATTCTTTCTCAAGGCCTGCTGTTTTGACCCATTTATTACAAAGACCATCACCATCCGTATCGGGATTGGAACATCCAGCATAAGCCAGTTCGCCCTGTTCATTCGGACAAGAATCTACACCCTTACAGGAAAAAGCAGATGTCAAACCAGATTCCGAAACCCAAGCATCACAAACACCATCACCATCCGTATCGGGATTGGGACAACCAAAATATTGCTTAACACCCGGTGTGTCGGGACATTTGTCCTCCTGATCAATAATGCCGTCTTTATCGCGATCTTGAGTCTTAGGATCCTGACAAAGAACATGCAAACTCTTAGAGTCAGCCTCTTTGATCATTTCATCGGCAAAAAGAATATGATCTTCGCCACGACGACCATTGCCATAGCTCAATTCCATACGGCCAAACTCTTCATGTGCACTTGCAAGCGCTAACTCACGAGGCGCACAACGATAAGCACGATCATGAATTTCATCGGCTTGCGCATGAATCTGTTCCTGCATGGAAGACAGCTTGATGCCATCCGCACAACCCATCGCTACCAGCGATGCACCCGCCATCGTCATGAAAATTAAACCTCGACGCCATTTCTTATCTGTATTCATAAGATGCTCTCTTTCTTAATGATTCGCGTTAACCAATGGCGATACCCAAGGGGATTTCTGTGCTTTCTCTTCTGCTGCCGTAGCCATATCAATAGCCTTCTGAGCATAATCCGAACTATATCCAAACTGAGAATATCCCCAAAGCTCATCCGCCTTACGAAGATACTCTTGAGCCATCGTGTACTCATAAGGAGCACGCTCGGCCGCGTTTGCCGCTTCTGCTTTCTCAAGCGCTTCTTTCGCATCCGAAATGCGACCTGTTGACAAAATCGGACCGCAACCCGTGGCCAACAGCAATACAGCCATCATGATTAACGCAAAATTGCGCCACTGCTGATTCATTTTATTTTGCTCCATTTCTTTTCTACGCGCATTAGGTAAAAAAATGCCTAAACCACCTTTTATTATACCAAATTCCCTAATTAATGTCAAACACCACACCCAAGCTCAAAACCACTTCACTTCATCGATATCGCCTCAATCAGTGTCAAAAGACGACGCGATATCACCGGCTCAGACGTCCCCTTCGGAGCCCAAGTTACAAAAGATACCACCCGAAATGAATCCTGAAGCTTCATCAAACATCCATAATAATCATACACCACTTCGCCAAACGTCACCTCAGTTTTATATCCTGCTTCACCACCGCAAAAAGGTGCCATCCAACCCTTCTCTTCACCCTTGACCTTACCGCCCCACCCCGTGGCCAACGCCTCCGTGTAAAGTTTCACAATCGCCCGTATATCCTGACCTTTCAGCCCATCCACAATCCCTTCTGTCACCATCACAGACACCAAAACTTCCTCATCACCACGCCCATATACCCAAGCTCGCGAGGGCACACTACCGGCAAACGTCTGCATCTGACGCACTGACCAGTGCGGCGGTGTCTTTATCTCAATATCAGCATAACTCTCCTGAGACAGACAAACCGTTGGAAACAAAAAACTAAGCACAACACTAAGCAATAAAACAATATGGCGCATGAATGAAGATTCCAAATCTGAAAGAAAAAAGATGACAAAAGCGTTTCTGTGAAGAAAACTAAAATAATGCCGAAATTCCGGCAAATCCCTTTTTGTCATACCACCGGACGCAATTCAATCAAACTATGGATTGCACCAAATCAAAGCGTGGCGTATTAACGCGCCGGCTTTCAGCGCGACAGCTGAAGCTGTCTATCTTACCTCACAAATCTTACCTCACAAATCATGGAGCCTCAAATGCTTGAATCCCTTAAAAAAATAGATGTTGCACGCCCGGCAGGTCCCGTCTTTATCGTCGTCCTTGACGGTGTCGGCGAAGGCCGCAAAGACGAAAGCGATGCCGTGTTCATGGCTCGCACGCCCGTCTTCGATATGCTCGACAATATTGCCCAGAAAACTTTCCTCTATGCGCACGGCACCCACGTCGGTATGCCCACAGATGCCGATATGGGCAACAGCGAAGTCGGTCACAATGCCCTCGGCGCCGGCCGCGTCTTCTCCCAAGGCGCCCGTCTCGTCGATGAAGCCGTTCAAAGCGAACGCCTCTATACCACCGAAACATGGAACTGGCTCCTCGACCCAGTCGTCAACGATGCCAAAACCCTCCATTTCATCGGCTTGCTCAGCGACGGGAACGTCCATTCCCACATCGATCACCTGATCTCCATGATCCGTCACGCCGATGCGGCAAACGCCAAATCCGTCTGCATCCACCCGTTGCTCGACGGCCGCGATGTCGGCGCCACCACTGCCCTAGTCTATATTGATAAACTCGAAGCTGTCCTTGCCGAAATCAATGCCAAAGGCAACCGCGATTACCGCATCGCCTCAGGCGGCGGCCGCATGATTACCACCATGGATCGCTATGAAGCCGACTGGAGTATCGTCGAACGCGGCTGGAAAGCCCACGTCCTGGGCGATGCTCGCGCTTTTGACAGCGCGCGTCAGGCCATCGAAACTTTCCGCGCCGAAACCGAAGGCATTTCAGACCAAAATCTGCCCGCTTTCGTCATCACGCGTGATGGCAAACCCGCCGGCACTATCGAAGACGGCGACTCCGTCATCATGTTCAACTTCCGCGGTGACCGTGCCATCGAAATTTCTCGCGCGTTCGACGATGAAACCTTCACCAAATTCGACCGCGTCCGTCGTCCTGCCGTTCGCTATGCCGGCATGATGGAATACGACGGCGATGCCCACATCCCCGGCCACTACCTCTTCGCACCACCCGCCATCGATCGCACCATGGGCGAATACATGTGCGCCACCGGACTGCGCACCCTGGCCGCCGCCGAAACCCAAAAATTCGGCCATGTCACCTATTTCTGGAACGGCAATCGCTCGGGATACTTCAACGAATCCCTCGAAAA
>JAGBXG010000526.1 GCA_017629415.1 Pseudomonadota bacterium
CCATTTGTTGTTGATGTTTCTGCAGGTCTTCTCATTGCAATTGCAGACTACTCTTTAAAAGAACGCGTCATCGCATATCTTAAGGAAATGCGTGTGGAGCGTATGATGTTTTATATTGCGCCATATGAAACACTTCGCCAAGCTATCGTATCTATCTATGGCACAGATAATTCATTCTCCATTACAGATAACTCTCAGTTATCCAATCAATCTCAGCTAACGGCTCAAAGACGTCGCAGATCCTCCATTCTTCGTACCCAAGGTATAGATTTTGACATTTCAAAATTACGCAAAGAGCCCAATAGTGTATCATCTGTCCCATCCGATGAACATCAGCTCAAAACCTTGACCGCTGAGCTTGCAGCTTACCGCGAAGAGAATCATTTGCTTCGCCAACGCGTTGAACAACTCAGTGCATCTGTTGAATTGGAATCAATTATGATTCGTGAACTCGCTAAAATTCTTAAATCAACAGGCGTATTAGACAGCAGCAGTTTTGAACGTTGGCTGACATCATTGAGATAAAATGGCAATGCATCGCATGCAAAAATATTTTTCTTTAGTGTTATTGGCATGTGTTTTTTCTGGATGTGATGCACATGATTATTGGGTTTTACCCCACCAACTCGAAGTAAATTCTCAAGAAGGCATTTTAACTTCAAGCAATACAGAATCACTCAATCAGGATCTTTTTGTTCGATATCAATTTGACTATGAAGTGCAAAATTTAAGCACTGAACCTACAGAAGTCGTGGTATCCGCAACATCTTATGTCAATACGATTGAACGTGTTTCCGGTCAAAAAGTGTGGCACCTTGCCCCCGATGAAATAGGACAAGGCATCCTGACAACCTCCCAACTTGAACTTGGCAACATGCTTGTTGTCAATTTATCCTGTTGTGAAAGCAGTCGGTGTCTCCATAAAGACGTTCTCTGTCCTGAAAATATTGGGACAGATGTCAGCGATGCCAAAGCCCTAGCCACTTTTTGCTACGATGCTTGTAAAGATTCTACAGCTTGTATTCTTCAGTGCCCGGATGAAACAGCTTGTGAAACCCATTGTAGAGACGCACTGAAATCTGTCTCTAAAGAAGAAATGACATCCTGTCTGAATCAATGTCCTGCACAGGATTGCATTGCATCATGTCAAGCCAATCATTCCAAAGAAAATGATCGCCTGTCATGCATCGCTCAATGCCCAATCACTTGTGAACAATCATGTGAAACATCATTGCAATCCAATCTTTTGAATTGCAGCTGCGCTACAGAAGAATGCCAAGAACAATGTGCAAACACGACAGAAGAAGATAAAAATGCCTGTATTGATTTGTGCCTTTCTGAAGACTCTTGTCAAACATGCAAAACTCAGCAGAAAGAAAAATGGGCATCCTGCATCACATCGTGTCCAGCAGAAAGTACATGTCAATCTGCCTGTGCAGACTTGCATGACGAAGCCCAAATTTCATGTTTGGCACAATGCCCTTCGGTACAGACATGCAGAACGCATTGTGAAGAAAAGATAAAATCTGATTGCCGTATCAAACACTGTGATTACGGCGGAGATGTTGCAACTTGTGCACATAAATGTGTCAATGATCCCAATTGTTATCTTGAATCATGCAATCCGACTCCTGAATGCCAAGAGACGTGTACCAGCATGCGAGCCGCTTGCTACAGAAATTGTATTGCCACGGTTATACAATGTACAGATAGTCTGCAATATCTGCCACACCATGAAATGATTCCATGCGCTTTGTGTGGTGGTGAAGGATTATGCTTGTACAACGTAGATGATAATGCCCCGACACTGGCAACGGGCAAACAAAACAACCAAAAAGTAGGCACTATCTATTCATGCGATTTAGATTGCAGCCGCTATCCTGCATCTTGCGTTACAGGCTGCGAAGATTTGTTCAAGGATGATGAAAGCCGCTTGGATTGTTTAGATATGTGTCTGAAACAACACCTATTTTGGTGCAATGACTACAGTATTCCCAATGATTATGTTGATGCCACCCATTATCAACCCTGTTGTTACAGCGACTCATGCCATGGCAGTTTGACTGGGGTTGTCAAAACATACGACGTAGAATGTTTTAACGATACGAGCTGCAGCCGAGGCAAATATTGTTCATCCGAAGGCATCTGTGTTTCATCAGGTGCAGCCTCCTGTCAAAGCCAAAGATATTCTTCTCAACATATTGGAACATTTTGGATACTTTTGTGGTGCGCAGGAGGACTTTTATACCGCCATCGCCGCCTCAAAAAATCTGAAGAAATGACCAAATAATTTGTTTTAAAGGAACTTACGTAGCTTTGCACAAGTTTGGCGCAATCGGAGATAAAATGATGCAGAAATTCATTCAAAGCTTGTTCAGACCCTTGGTCTGCAGCATTTTGTTTATTTTTGCACTTTGTCTTGCTCCATCTGCTTGGGCAGAACCTTTAGGTTTTAAAAGGCCTCGGGCAACTTTTGCTTTAGGACTTGATGTTTTTGATGCCATGTTGGGCGAATTTGGAGCTGCTTCTGACGTTGGCATGTCTGTATTTGCTGAAGCGACGATACAAACTGGTGGATATTTTGGGGTTCATATACGTTTTGGATCTGCACGCGCATTTACAGAAAAAGACTTTTTGCCGTTCGATAATGGCTATCAGTTTATCTATTTTGTTGTTGGCCCGCGCTTTTATTTGGCCCCTTTTAGAAAACTGGATTTATATTTTTATATGCAGCCCGAGGTTGTTTTTCATGCCATGATCAGCAATACCCTTGTGACGCTGACTGGAAATGAAAACATATCAGGTGCTGCCGGAGGTTCGCTTGGTGTCCAATATATTCTCGGTATTCTTTCCCTATCTTTGCAAGCTACCTGTGAATACAATTGGAACCACGGCGCACTATTTGTTGGCGGAAGCCTATCTGTAGGCTTATCAAGCACCATAGAATGACATGGACAAAACAATGACAGAATATAAAGCAACAGCACGTGCACATGCCAATGTGGCCATCGCAAAATACTGGGGAAAACGCGATGCCTCCCTGAACTTGCCTTTTGTGGATTCCGTTTCTTTTAATATCGCGAATTTGCAAACGGAAACGACAGCGATATGGGATGAGGAAGATTTCCGAGATGCATTGTCGATCAATGGATGGCAAGTTCCCGCGCATACGATGGGACGTATGCAGCGCATTTTAGATGAAATTCGCACGCAAAAAGGCTGGACAAAACGTTGTGTTCTTCAATCGCAAAATAATTTTCCGCACTCCACAGGTCTTGCGTCTTCGGCATCCGGCTTTGCGGCGGCTGCATTGGCTGCGACAAAGGCCGCAGGTCTAGATTATTCGAGTATTGAACTTTCAAGACTTGCACGTTTGGGGTCTGGATCGGCAAGCCGAAGTATTCCGGGCGGCTGGGTTCGCTGGCATGCCGGCCATGCTGAAGATGGTTCTGATTCTTATGCAGAAAGCATAGCCCCTGCCCATCATTGGCCGCTCCATGTTTTTGTCGTTCAGATTTCTGACACACCGAAGGAAGTCTCAAGTACAGATGCAATGGCGCGATGCCAGCAATCTCCGTATTGGCATGCCTATCTTGAGCAGGCAGCACAAGCCGCAGATGCTGCGGCAATGGCCATTCTCCAAAAAGATTTTGCCGCACTCCGTGATGCGATGCACTCGAATGCTTTCCAGCTCCATGCCTTGACACTGACATGCCAGCCGCCGATTTGTTATTTTACCCCCAAGAGCTTGGAACTTGTTCGCCATGTACTGCGTTCATGCAAAGGGCTGGGAATATGCTGCACAATGGATGCGGGTGCCAATGTTGTCATCCTGAGCGAAGAAACGGCTTATCCATTCATCAAAAATGAAATTATTGCACTTGGGCTGCCCTACATTCAGAGCCGTATTGGCGGCGGTGCCGTACCCGTGGTTTAAGTTTTTGAAGATTTTTGGGGCTCCGTATCTGTGCGAAGCGCAGATAGGCGAAACCAGGCGTCCGTATTGAGCAGCGCGAAAAGGCCGCCTCCAAAAACATCAAATCAAAAGGCTAAGTCATCTAAATTTGCTGTTATTTAGATACCCAAGTAGAGGCGTTTTCCGAAATTATAGGTGATATCGGAATTGAAAAGGCGTTTGACGGTATCTTCAATATCGTAGGTGATTCTATGATACTGGATTGTTTTAGTTTCGGTATCATAGATGGTACAGCATGCTTGGTTGTTGTAATCGCG
>JAGBXG010000527.1 GCA_017629415.1 Pseudomonadota bacterium
AGGTTCCATTTCGCCCCTAAAACGTCAGTAACCAGTACCCGTCCAACCTACAAAAAACGCTCAAAATTGCAGGATTCCAAAGGGGCTCAGCCCCTTTGGTAGGGTCCGGGGCAAAGCCCCGGCGGGGTTGTGGGGCAGCGCCCCACAAAAACTTTACACAAGGCTATTATGTTCACAGGTTTAATTGAAACAACAGGAACGGTTCGGCGCATTGTGCCGGCTCAGGAAGGTGTGCGGCTAGGCATTGCTTGCAATCTGCGCGACTATACCTTAGGCGAAAGCATTGCGGTCAACGGAATTTGCCTCACGGTTGTGGCTTTTGACGGCAGTACATTTGATGCTGAAGCTTCATCCGAAACATTGACACGTACAAACCTGGGTGCCCTTAAGCCCGGCAGTACGGTGCATTTGGAACGCGCATTGCGCCTCGGAGACAGATTTGGCGGTCATTGGGTGACAGGTCATGTCGATGGAACAGGAAAAGTCACGCGCATCACGCCGCATGGTTCCAGCAAAGCTGTGACCATTGAAACCGAACCTCATATTTTGCGTTACATCGTCGAAAAAGGTTCCGTTGCCCTGGATGGCGCTTCATTAACCGTCAATCGCGTGACATCCCATGCATTTGAAGTCATGCTGATTCCGCATACGCAAACCGTTCTGGCTCCGGGGTTTGTTACTGTCGGCCATATCATCAACATCGAAGTCGATATCTTGGGCAAATATGTCGAAAAACTGCTTGCTTGCAACGATGGGAAACAAAGTGCTATAGAACACGAACCTTCGTCACTGACGCTTGAAAAGCTCAGAAACGCAGGATTCATGTCGTAAATCAGGAGTCGGATAATTGTCCGCTTTGCACCGCTGAAATTCGAATCGTTCCGTTTGGCTTTGCCAGCTTCCGCTTCGAATCATGCGGATGCTTTTCTTTCAAACTGTCAGATATGCTTAAAGGCGCATGCCTGCTGCTGACAGCAAGAAGTCTTTTTTTGAGGTTTGATATGCTGGCAACAATTGAGGATGCCATCCGGACGCTTCAGCAAGGCAAAATGATCATTCTCGTCGATGACGAACATCGCGAAAATGAAGGGGATTTATGCATGCTCGCTGAGCATCTCACCCCGGAAGCCGTCAATTTTATGGCACGTTACGGCCGAGGCTTGATTTGTCTGACCATGACCCAAGAACGCCTCGCTGAACTGGAAATCCCCCCGATGACGGCACATAATACCAGCCGATTCCATACCGCATTCCATGTCAGCATCGAAGCCGCCGAAGGCGTTACCACAGGTATCAGCGCCGCAGACCGCGCACATACCATGAAATTGGCTGCCTCTGAAAATTGCAAACCCTCGGATCTGGCTCGTCCGGGACACGTTTTCCCCATTGCTGCACGTCCTGGCGGTGTCCTCGTCCGCATCGGACAAACCGAAGGCAGCGTCGATTTATCACGCCTTTGCGGTTCCAAAGTCCCCGCCGGTGTCATCTGCGAAATCATGAACGATGACGGCACGATGGCCAGAATGCCCGATTTGGAAGTGTTCGCACAAATCCACAATATGCCTATCGTCACCATCGCAGACCTCGTGGCATGGCGGCTGCGCCAAGAAAGCCTCGTGACCCAAACACACGAAACTTTGCTGCAGGACGGCATTGCCAAAGGCTTTAAAGCCATCTCTTTTAAATCAGATATCGATGGCACCACACATCTGGCTTTAACAATCGGACTTGAAAATACCACCCAAACACCACTCGTGCGCGTCCATAGCGGTGCCGTTTGGAGCGATTTCCTCGGACTGAACCAGGATCACTCACTGACAACCGCCCTCAACCGCATTCGGGAATATGGCTGCGGCGTTTTGCTTTATATCCAACGCGATGATTCGTGCCTCGAAACCGCACTCAACGGCTGCAGCACCCCCGATGATGAAGCCATCAATCGCGTCGCACCCGACACTAAACTCTACGGTACAGGCGCACAATGCCTCCGCGCACTCGGCATCTCCAACATGCGCTTACTGACACAATCTCCCAAAAAACTTGCCGCACTCGACGGCTTCGGACTCAAAATATTGGATACGCTGCCGCTGGCAGAAAGCTAATGATAACTTTTGACAAAGGTTTGGACTATGACAACCATCCACGAAGGCATGCTGAATGCCCAAGGCCTCAAAATTGCCATTATCGTCGCACGTTTTAACAGCTTTATTACCGATCGCCTCATCGAAGGCGCACTCGATACCATCCGCCGTCACAATGGCGATGTCGACAGCGTTGAAATCTATAAAGTGCCCGGTTGCTTTGAAATCCCCATGGCCGCCGATCGCGTCGCCATGAGCAAAAAATTCGATGCCATCGTCTGCCTCGGCGCACTCATTCGCGGCGCAACACCGCACTTTGATTACATCTCCGCCGAATGCACCAAAGGTATCGCGCAGCTCGCACTGAACTATCATATGCCCATCAGCTACGGCGTCATCACCGCCGATACCGTCGAACAAGCCATCGATCGCGCCGGCACAAAAGCTGGCAACAAAGGCGCTGAAGCCGCACTCGCTGCCATCGAAATGGCCGATCTTTTCAGGATGTAATCATGGCAAAAAAAACACAAAAATCTTGGACACCTGACCTGCCGCCCAAACCGTTTTCGGACACACGCACTGCCGCCGCTGAATGGTTCATGACCATCCAAAATCTTGACGGCAAAGTAAGCCTCGAACAACACGCCGAAATCGAAGCCGATCTGGCTCAGCGCTTCCCAGAAGCCGACATGAAACTGGCCCGCGCGTTCGTCCGACGCGAAGGCATCTACGCCAATGTTTCCGATGCCCTGGTCGACGAAATCCTCACGGTCACCCACTCCGAAGGCTACGAAATCCTGCCCTGGCGCGAAGCCTCCCTACGCGTCCTCATCATCGAATTCATGGGCAACCTCAAATCCTCTGCCGCATACCTCACCGAAGATGCCATCCAGCGCATTACCTCTCGCGAGGGCGACAAACTTCGCGGCACCACCAAAAATGCATGCCAGCTCATCGCCGGACAACGTACACGCCTGCGTAAAACCATGCGCGCACTCGTACTCGCCGGACTCTACTTGAAACGTTATCGCGCACATTATTGCATCGAACGCATCCAGGAAGACATGATGGAAGTCGTCATGCCATGCACAGACCCCGATTTCATCGTCAGCGAATTCCCATTCGAAGGCTTCATCGAAGATAAAAAAGATTTTATCAAAAATGAAAACGGGATGATCGAAACCAAAAAATATAATGCGCGCGGGCGTTACGCTTTCTGTGTCGCCACACAAATGCTGCGCGAAATCATCAGCCGACTGGATGAAATCGATGCCACCATCGATAAATCCAGCAAAAATTGGCGCGTCAACCGTATGGCGCTCGTCGACCTGTGCATCCTGCGTACTGCCACTTACGAACTGCTCTACGAACGTATCTCCGCACCACGCATCCTTATCAATGAGTCCGTCGAAATGGCCAAAAGCTACGGAGCCGAACGAAGCCACAATTTTGTCAACGGACTCCTGCAGCAAATCTGCACCGACAACCAGGTTTCCATGGATTAATCACATATGAAGCGTCTGTTTTTCTGCCTCTCAGCCCTTTTGTTTCTTGGCTGCATGCCATCTGAACCTGAAATCTCAGCCACTCAGCTCGCAAGTATACCGGAAAATCAGACGCGACATTACCGACCTGTTCATCACGCTAAACCTGATTGGAGTATCTCTAAACTCGGAAACACCCTTACCGTGTACGCCGACTCACGCATCAAACTCAGCGCACGAAAAAATCCCAACCGCATTGTCATCCGTGAAAATGGCAACATCATCGGACACATCGAATCAACTCAAAACAGCATCCACTACATCCCGGCACTTGATGAACAACCCAAAA
>JAGBXG010000528.1 GCA_017629415.1 Pseudomonadota bacterium
AGCATAGCCGGAGCCACACAAAAAAACACTATGAGTATTTTACAGGCTTTCGGCCCATGCGCGGACTTTGTCGTGTGACGAGGTTTTGGCAATTTCGCGATATTTTTCCGGACAACGTGCAACGCCGACTTTCATGGCGGCCAGAGCCAAAGCTTCGCTGTCCATCTCGAGGGTATGCATCAAGAATGCATCGCGTTTGTCGGCATTGGCCATTGACCACAGCAAGTCGAGTTTTTCGACGAGAATGGAAGCTGTCACGGCGCACTCCGAATCCCATTTGGCTGCACCATCCAGCAAGGCATCCAAACCGTCATTGGCGATGACATAGTGAACGGCATCATTGCGGACGGATTCGCGCATGTTCAGCAATGACATGGCATAAATCTTCTGACCGCCCAGGCATTTGACGAGCAAATCGCGCACAGCGGTTTTGTTGGAAGCACCGCGCAAAAGCGTTTCAAACGGTTTCTGGACCGATTTAATATCGAGTTCACGCCAGCCCAGCAGACCCAGACAGACGGCGACATAAAGTTCGGTTTCATCTGCAAGATTATCGGCGGCAATATCGGCGATTAAGGAGGCATCGTCCCAGGTTGCGGCAAAGTTGCCATCGCGGCCGGCCATCGGATTTGCGCTCAATGACCACACAAAGTTTTCCCAATCTTCTTTGTCGATGCTGTCAAACGTATCCAAATAGAGCAAATTCTGTGTCAAATAGCTGGCCACAGGATAGCCGGAACGGCGGTGCAGGCTGCCCAGCGCAAATTTTGCCAAATCGCACAAATCGTCATCCGGCATTGCCGACGTCGCGCAATAGCAAACTTCGCCCATAAAGCCGGTTGTTGCCATCAAATCCATGACTTCCAAATCATACTTCGAAGCCAGCGATTCCAGATGTGACATCTGTGCTTCATCCACATGCATTTCCAAGCGTTTTTCGGCGATCAACGCCACGCGTTCCTGACATTCTTCAGGCAATTCTTCCAAGACATCTGCAAATTTCACGCGTTTATCGGCATCATCAGGGACATAAAACGGCTGATTGCTTACCGGATTGAGCCAATCCAATGCCGCCCAGCCCGGAATATCGTATTCATAGCCCACGGCTTCGGGCATTTCATCGTCTGCATCATCGTCATCATCTTCAATTTCGGCATCCACAGTATCGCCATAAGCCTGACGATTCTTATAATTCTCCATCATGCCTGCCAGCAGCGGATTATTGCCCACCATCTGTTGAAACATCGGATTATTCATGCTTTCCGCAATCTGTTTCTGCATTTCCGGCGTTTTTGCCAGTGCATCAATCTTGCTCAGCAAATCGGGATGCTTAAAAACTTCGCCAATAAAAGCAAACGGATTGCTCTGAAACTTCTCCAGACCGCCCAGCTTATTAATCATCTCATAAATCGTTGATTCCATATCTTCTTTGGCCATAAAATTCCTCCCATAAAAGTCAAAATGCCCCAATCGTGGGCGACAAAATCGTATAAAATTCGCACACAAAGTGTAAAATTGCAATCTATTGCCTTAAAACATATTCCACATTAAAATACATAGGTTTATACGCGCCGGCTATGTCGGGCTAAAAAGCCCTCCATACGCCGTCTCAGCGTCGCTATGCCGAGCATACGCGCCGCTTTTCTTTTTTTTGTGGGGCAGTGTTCCACAAAAACATAAAGGATAGAGAATCAGATGAAATCAAAAATTGCGTTGACAGCTTTAGCTACTCTTATTTTTGCAAACACAGCATCTGCAGAAGATATCACGATTTACAGCTATGCCAAGACGGCACAGAAACCCGCAGAATGGGCCATTATTCCTGTCATTGCCGATGCCCCGGATACTAAAGTGTCCACGCTTTTTGAGACTTTGAAAAAACGTAAAATGCCAACTTACGGCAATACACTCTTTGATGCCGGCACCCATATCGTCAGCATCGATGTTTCCAAATGTGCCTACGGCCCCATCATTTCCGCTGAAATCGGCCACACATTTCTCGCTTATGGTCACGGGCTGCCCGTATTTACTTGTGATGGCCGCAATATTGCGCCTGCTGTGAACGGTTTGACACACTATATTGCCATTGTTCCCTTGTGGCAGGCCATTACCGCCGAAGAAATTACCGAACCTGCGCTCGTCCAAGTCGGCGATACTCATATGAAACCCGCCGATTTTAAAGCCAAACTCAAAAAGAAAGATAAAACCATCGTCAAAGCCATTGAAGCTGGCTTCAATGACGAAAATACGGTTGTTCGTGCCGGTCTCATGCAAGGTTACATCGCCCTTGGGTTTACCGGTGCCGAAAAACGGCTTGCCAAAGAACTTTCATCCGGCGATCCCACCCTTATTACAACGGCGATGACTTCCCTGGTCAAAACCAAAACAGCGTCTACCATCAAGCAGATGAAAACCCTGCTCACAACTGAATCAGCACATCAAAAATCTTATGCCGTGATTCTCATGGATGCCGCCGATCAGGATTTGCAGGACGAAGCCATGCTCATTCTTCTGCGTTCCGGCGATGATGCCTTATTTAACCGCGCCCTCGAAAGACTCGATAAAGGCAAGAAACTCGCCATGGTGCGTAAAAATATGAATATCATTCTCAGCAATGCTTCGCCCCATCATGCTACAGCCCTGGCCGAAAGACTCATTGCCGATGATGAAGGTGCCCTCGAAATCGCCGAATGGCTCAAGTTTGCTAAGAATACACCGACCTCCCAGGCTGTCGCCGAAACAGCCCTGAAACTGAGCTTCGATAAATCAAAACTCATTGCTCACGACACGAGAACAGCCTTGCGTCGTGCGGCATGGAGCCTCCAGCTTTTAAGTGCTGATCCCAAACAGGCTTACGATGCTCTCGACAGCCTGGAGCTTGATGCGACGGCTCAAAATACACCCGGTCTTTGGCTGCGAGGACTTTACAGCACACTTCCTGGGATTCAAATTGCAGCCGGCGAACACCTCGAATCCTTGCCTTCATCTGATGTCAAGCTCTCGCAAAATCTTGTCAATGCCTTCATGAGTACAGAACTCACGGACCATTGGCCTCTGTTGACGACAGTGCATGCCACAGCCATCAGTGATCCCAAAGCTGCTCTGGATTCTGGCACAACTGTTCCCGAATTGCGCGCCGCTACCATGGCCATGGCTATCAGCAACCCCGATGAAGCTAAAGGCAGCGGTTCTAATGCCCTCGAAGGCGCTTATCTCCTCGGTATCGCACAAAAAACACCAACCGAAGCTCTGCCCAGACTGACAGCCGAAGCCTACAACGCCGATGTCCGCGTCCGACGCGATGTCGCTTATGCCACCAGATGGCTCGATATCTCCGGTGACACCCTGCGTACAACATTGCTCAAAGATGGCGATGAAACCGTTGTTCGCACACTCATCGCTCAAATGGCAAAAATTCCCACAAGCAACGCTTCTGCGGCACTTATCAAAGAAATGACGGCTCGCGCGGAGCGCTCACCAGCCCTCAAAATTGCTGTACTCCATGCACTCCCTAAACTCATGCACGCCAAAACCGTGCAAACCATCAGTGCATACGCCAGCAATGAAATGTTTGATACCGATGTCAACGTTAAGATTGCTGCTATCCGTGCCCTGAGTGAAATCGCCAGACATACGGATGACACGCTTATTGTCGATAATGCTATCACTTCCCTGGCCTTAACTTCACAAGATCAAGATCCTAACATCGTTCACCATACCCTCATTGCTTTGGCGAAAACTAAAAATCCCGCAGCCGCAGAAATCATCTCCCGCGCCCTGCAAACACACACCGAAAGCGCGCTCAAAGCTCTCGTCTTTTACCCATTCCTCACACAAGCCGAAATCAAAAGCCTGCTGCCCGTTAAAAAGTAGGACTTTTTGGTGGGGCTGAGTCCCAAACCCCTTTTTATGGGGCTCCGCCCCATACCCGCCAAGGGGCTGAGCCCCTTGGAACCCACAATAGATTTGACGTTTTTGTAGGTTAGCCGGGTACTGATAACTATCGGTTTTCGGAAATTTGGGGACCGCTTCCCTATTTTTCGTTCCCGCAACATACCACTTCGCAAGCGATTTGTGACTTTGCGTACACCGGAGGGAGGGCAGCTACTTTTTTCGTGGGTTGAACGGGTACCGGTCACTTACAGTTTTGGAATATTCTTAAATGATGATGTCACGATTTCAATTTCTCTCTTGTTTCTTGATTCTATTAAGCCTCTGTGCATGCTCAAGCACGTCAAAAGCAACCAAAGATGCCGATATTGCAGCTGCTTTGCCGCTCATGGTCATCGATCAGACCACTTTTGAACGTGAATATCTCAAGTATTGTACGCATACTCGCGAATGTACGGCACCGTTAGCTTGCATCGAACAAAAATGCAGCATTCCGCCTTCGTTGCTCGGTCGTCCCAACGAAAAAACAAACCAACTCAAGTTTCAAACAGAATCCGCTGAACACCAGATTTGGATTGAAATCATGGATGACGATTACACCATGCAACGCGGTATGATGATGCGCCGTGCTTTCCACCCAGATTGGGGGATGCTTTTCGTCTATCCCAATGAAGCTAAACGCAGTTTCTGGATGCATAACACATATATTCCACTCGATATGGTTTTCATTCGAAGTGATGGCACCGTCTCCAATACACGCGAAAATGCCGAACCCCTTAACGATCAACCCCGATACACCTCCACAGATCGCGTCAAATACGTCCTCGAATTACCAGCCGGAAGCGTGAAAAAATACGGCATCAACACGAAAACGAAATTTAGTTTTTGAATAGACTCTTCAGAGTGGGCGAAATGGGACCCCCTCCCTCATTTCGCCTCAAAACGTCAGCAACCCGTACCCATTTAACCCACCCAATCGACCCCAAACTTGCGAGATTCCAAAGGGGATTGAGCTCCTTTGGTGGGGTCCGGGGCAAAGCCCCGGTACAATAAAAAAATAGAGATAGAAATATGACACAGCCTATTCAAATTGGTTTTAAACTTGCCGGAAATAAGCTTGGGGCTTCACAAATTCAGTTGCAGAGCGAACTGGCCGTACTTTTGGGCGAAAATTCCCCAAGAATCATTAAAAAGTTTGCTTTTGATGCCGAGGCTGCTTTGATTCCTGGTGAACATGCTTTGAGTACTGCCAAAAGAGCGGCCAGATTTGCTGTTGATAATGATACCCAATTGACGGCATCTGTCACGATGACCTCTATAGATAGCAAGTTGTATTTGGAGCAAGCCAGATTCGATTTCAACCGTCCCATTCATCTGATTAATATTTTTACGACGATTGACGAGCTGAGTGTATTGATTGCAGACACCAGTCCGGCCTTGTTTAGACCCAAAGTCGATATCGATGTCGAAGAATTCATTGCCAAAAATGAATTTCTGTCCAAAGCCAAATCTTATGTCGAAACGAATGCCAAGTCTTATTTGAATAAACTCACGGATTCTATCGCAGATACAACGGCTTGGAAACGCCTCAAGGATGCCGCTGAAAAACGGAATCTCAAGGAAAATTTTGAAAAATCTAAAGAAAAATCTAAAGAATTTTTTGAAAAAAGTATCGCCAAAGCAGAAGAATCACTCGATGAAGCCATTGAAGGCATTCATCTTTCTGCACTTGAGCTCGTCAAAGCCCCTAAAAGCGACAATTTGCTCTTCTTTGTGACAGGCGAAGTCGCGATCAACGAAAAACTCAGACATAAATTTGAGCATATTCAGCTGCCTGAAATGTTGTTACCGGCATTTGATGCACGCTTGTTCCACTTGCTTGACCAATTCTGTGTCGATCGCGAGCAAGGCGGCAACATCTCACGCACGGTTCTGGGCATGTTCCAGCAAGCCGCCGGGCATATTCATGCCAATATTCAGCTGTCAGACATACCGTTGGAAATTTGTACGCGCCCGGGCCGTATGCTCTCATGCCAAATTCAGACAAATCGAAGTATTGAGCTCAATACAGATATCGAATTATCGAAAAAATATGATGCGTTTGACCTCGATATTCATGGTTGTTTTAAAGATGACAGCCATCAGCCGTGCGGCATTCATATTTCAGTGCAAGCCACGACAGATGCCATCATCGAAGCCGGTAAATCTTTAGCCGGTAATGACTGGCAATGTTCATTATTGGGGCATGGGGACGATATTCAGGGACAAATCGAATTTGAACCCTCGTTTGCATTGTATCCCCAGGCCATTTCGCTGTTTGCTCAGGATGATGCCCTCAAAATGCCTGTGTCGATGGCTTTTGCGATTGAAAAAATACCGTTCAGCGGCATTGTCGATTTCGGGATCAATGCCAAAACGAAAATTTTGCACGTTCATAATTTTGCCGTCAAAGCCGATGTGCCGCTTGAGCTCAAAACGGCGGAAACCATTTCGATGGGGCATGCAAAACTCCAAATTTGTCCATTCAGTGCCGGCATCGGGGTAAAAGCCGTGCGTCAATCTGATGGGGATATCCGCGTACATCTCGAAACGACAGGTATGGATTGGAACACAAATGTCGAATCTGCCATGATGCCGATTGCAGAACTCGGGCTGGAAGCTTCAGAAGCCACATTCCAGGCAAACGGCAGACTTGCTGCTGAATTTTGCCTGCACATCGCCAATGGCAATGACGATATCATGGCTGTTGAATTCGATAATTCTTATCTCCATGTCACATGTGAAAAAATGCATGGCATTTGGGGACAGCATCAGATTCAGGGGACAAATTTTGGGGGGAAACTCGATATTCATAAAGCCGCTCTGTCGATTTCCGGTCTGAAACAAAGCCTTTTTACACTTCAGTGGGGCATGCATGAATCCCCGAAACTCATCATTGACGACAAAATGGCGCCGCTTTTGCCCGATGAATTGTTAAATCATCAGGTTGGATTGAATTTATCGGAATGCGGCGTACTCAAATTTGAAAATGGCCACGGATTTTATGATCATCATTTCTTCAATGCCTTGATGATGCCCAGTGCCAATCTTTCAAAACTCGTCGATATCGTCAAATATGAGCCGCTTTGGGTGCATGTGAACCGTTTGGCTGAAATTTCGCTCTATCCAAAGTATCCGGCAGCTCGTGTTTTGGCTGAAAAATGGATGCAATGCCGCAGTATTTGTGAAGAAATGGGCATTTTATCCATTAAAAAGATCGTTCATCCGCCGCATTTGGCAGATGTGCTTTCCATTCTGCTGTTTGGTGATACGAGTGCATCGGCGGAAATATTGCCGTCATTGGAACGTGCGCATCATGCGGAAGGCATTGATAGATTTAAGGTTGAAGAATTGCTCGTCCGGGCATTTCCGGAGGCCAATTTTGATTATGCCGGCCGTATTTTGAATTGGGTTCATAAGGCTTTCAGCATTACATCTTATGTCGAACCGTCGGTCATGTATCGTCCTGCGCTTTCAGATGACTCGCGGTATACCGAAATCATTGCGCCATTGCCCACGCCGAATCACATTTACGATGGGGATTGGAAAAATACTGATATTGCACGCCGTTGCACCAAGTATGCCGCAGGATTTACACTGGCTCAGCTGAATTGGATGCTTGCTCATCATGCCGATGATTTTGATGCGCCAACGCTTGCCAAGTTGAAAATGCTTGTTGAGATTAAAAAGCATTTCCGCGAGATGGAACCTCGTGAGGGTACGTTTGTCGTGCAGGATTTTAACATCGATATGTTTATCGATGCCTTGATTTCGCATGAAAACGAATTATGGGATGAAGTGCGGGCTGAAGACCCGCGAGATAACGATATTTGTGAATGTTTCCGTACCTGGTTGGCACCGGCAGACATTGCCTGTCTAATTTCGGCGGGGATTATGAGCCGTGATCAGGGGCTGTTTGTACAAATTAACCAGGCGCGACTGTTTGATTATGTGAAGCAACGCGGACGGACGTACGCGCGAGCCGTTTTTTATGAGACGGGACAGCAGAGCATGCGTGTTTTGGCGGGCATGCTCGTGAGCTGGCTGGCACAGCCACAGTATTTGATGAAAAATCCAGTGGATCGTGCTGCGGAGCTTTCAGAACTGCTCGGGATTGACATTCCGCATCCCGATGTTTTTGCGCCGTTGGCTGAAAAACAGACTGACAGTTATTTTGAAACGATTTTTAATGCCGCCAAAACAATTGTCGAAACGAGTGATGCTTATAATGCCGCAGTCTTGCGCATGCAATCGTACCGCTTTGAGACGGCTGATGCGCCGGCGACAGAAAACACGCCCAAGGCTGCTTTTGATGTGCCCGAGTTTGATGAAGATGTTGTCAGCAAGCTTGAAAACGTATTGCTGGACGCCATCGGCGAAGCGGAGCGTATGGCACAGTCCGAAGGACTGAGCCATAGCGACGCAGGCGCGGCGTATGAAATAGCCGAGCCCCAAAACCACATCTGGAACGATGCCATTCAGGCTGCACAGGCATTGCTTGCGGCTTACCCTCGAGCCTATGAACGCCCGGTGCTGCAACAGTTCTGGCACAGAATGTACGAGGCACTGCGCATTGCTGCCATCGATGAGGACATTGTCGAGGCGAACGATGACGCGCGAGGCTGGTTTGCGTTTAAATTGGGCAAAACGGTGCAGGAAATCGAGGCGATGACGCGGCGCGAACGCATTTTGGCCATCATTGACCTGATTTATGTGCGTGAGGAGGACCGCGAGCAGAGGCGGCGCGATGTGATGACTTGGACGGTGCCGCGTGCGGCGCGAAAACCGGTCGATTTGACGCTGGTGACGGCGATGGGCGTCATTACGATGGGACGTTCGGGGCATGAGCTCGAAACCGCATTCGACCGTCTGACGCAAAGATACGGCATCCGCATTGTGCGTTCTGATACGGGGATGATTAAGTCGCTCGATTACAACGCCAACCGCATTATTGATGTGCTGGAGCAGGTAGACGGGCCGTTTGTGATGTTCGGGTACAGCCAGGGATGCGCCAATATGCTGCGAGCCGAATCGCGGCTGATGGGAAGCACGCCGGAACGACGCGCCATTCTGGATAGGATGGTTTCGCGTTATGCGCTCAGTTCGGCCTCCAACGGGTCGGTGCATGCTATCGCCAGCTTCGACAAGTACCGCGATTTGACGATTGCCGGCGAACACATCCTCAAAAGTCTCAGCACAAGCGTTTCCAAGCCGTTTGCCCAGCTAGTGCTCGCGAATATTCGGCGCGTGCTCGATACACAGTTGCTCACGACAAGCCTGGCCAGCGTCGAAGCGCTGTCGCATCAGGGTCTGAATTTGCTTGCGCGCGATGCCCAATACAAGCCTGGCGTTGTGAACCTCGAAACGCAAGGCATTGCCATCGATCCGCTCCCCGAAATGATGATCAATATGCAATGTTATTTCGACAAGCAATCAGGCATGCCCAATGACGCGCAGGTCGGCATCAATTGCGCCCATATTTATCCCGTTTTCAACCATAACGCATCCGTCGATATCCTTAAAACGCAGACGATTCCTTCGCAAATCCTCAATTATCATCACTGGGCAATGCTCACACAGGAAATCGAATTTCTCGAAACCGACCAGGATATCGAACGATTTGCCTATAAAATGCCGCGTTCCTTCTTCGTTCTGCCATGGATAGAAACGCTCATTCTATTCGGAATGGTTAAATAATATACAAATCTATTAATACATTTAATCATATATCTTTTTTGAGAACCGCCTATGCCCTTTTGGGGCATACGGCGGTTTTTCTGTCGCTATCCTGACGGATACGCGCCAGAATGGGCTTTTCTTGAGTCTTTCTTCCCAAACACGCCTGTTTTTTGCATCCTTTATCCCGAAATTGACCTATCAAATGATTTTCTAACTTTGAGCATTCCGGAGCATTTTCTGAATTATGTTTTTTTAAGAAAGTCATGATATGGAATAAGCAAAAAGAGGGACTACGGATTTCCGTAGCCCCTCTTTTTTGAGTCATGATTGAGATCAGATTTCATATGTCACATGATGATGCATCATGATCATTTTGCAGGCTTGACACAACGGAATGTGGCCGGAGTGTTCGCATAAATGCCGATCTTTTGATATAATGGTAACGGTGTACTTCCCATGCACGGACGGGAATCCGGTTCATCGCATGCTGCATTTTCAGGTATATAGGCTTTGATGATATCTGCCTTAATCCATTCATAACCATTGCCGCTCATATCATAGATGCCATTGAATTGATCGGTAGGCATTGAACCAACATCTTCAAGCTTGGAAAAATCATATAAAGGGATTTGAACGGTTGCTGTTAACAGGTCGTCATCCCCCCAAGAGTATTTCTGAATGTTATTTCCCATGGCAGCGGCAAGCCATTGTTCTTCAGTCGGCAAGCTCTTGCCTATAGAAGCACAATATTCTTCAGCTAATACGTATGGAACAACTGCAGGAACGTTGGGGCGTGAACTGTCTGCACTAAATACTGTTGTTGCGTTTTCGAGATATTGTGTTTGGGTGCATTTTCCGTCAGAAACACATTTTTGAAG
>JAGBXG010000529.1 GCA_017629415.1 Pseudomonadota bacterium
ATGACAGATATTAAAGCTAAAACAAATCGTTTCATCATCTTTATCTCCTATTAAAACGTCATGTTTAATGCAATACTGTTATACGAAATCGCAATAGATGTATCTAATTTATCTTTTGTATCTTTTTCCGCTTTGAGTTGCGTATATTTATATCCACCAATTCCAGCCATCACAGCCCCGGCAACGGCAGCCCCAATACCCACCCCAAGTAAAACACTACCTGCCGTATATTTAACCATGGCATCTTCTTTACCTAAATTAAAAGCATTCTGATAGGTATCATTATCAGTTTTAGGGGAATTAATATCAATATTACTATCGTTCAAAACGATATTTTCTATGCCTGAAAACCCCATGACCAAGCCGCCGGCAACGGCCATAACGACACCAGCGATACCGATGCCGGCTCCGCTCCACATGACATATTTGGCCCAATTGAGTTCTCCTGTTTCGCCTTCATCCATTTGTTGATCCAAATTCAACAATCGTGCTCTTTCGGCTTCAAGGGCTTTTTGGTACTGCGCTTCAATTTTCCCCGTTTTAAAAGCGACAACTTCGGGAAATTCAGATTCATAACGCGCATACCACATGGTTTTGAGCAAATCTTTGGGGACTGCAAATTCTTCGGTATTGTCTGTGGCAATAGAAAAATGGGTATGTGCCGACTTTTGATCGCCTAATTCTTGATAAATCTTACCCAAAGCATAATTGACACTGGGGACTGTCGGACAAATTTTAAGCAGTTTATCCGCTGTTTTTCTGGCTGCATGATAATCTTTGTCTTGGATTTGAACATTCATCTTTTCCATTAAAGACTTATATTCAATATTATTTCCTAAATCTGCGCAATCTTGCGCTGCGGCACTACCTGCAAACAAAAGGTTTGCAGCTAAAAGGGTACTCATACCTAAAATTTTAGAGTACACCCCCTGATTGTTTCTGATTGTTTCTGATTGTTTCTGATTGTTTCTGATTGTTTCTGATTGTTTCTCATATCTTCCTCTATATGTACAGCCTTTTCAAATATAAATGCCATTCTATTTTATACTTATTGCATTTTTTATTCAAAATATATCAGCGCAACCTCGGGGCAACTCTAACGGCAAATGCCTTGGCTTCAAGCAAGATCTGAAGGCAATACATAGTTTTACGCGAACTCGAATTTAAACAATATCTCAGGTATCGTCTTATGCTCCGGTTCACATTTTCATGACCTCGGGAAAACAAAAAAAACCCTCTAAAGCTATGTGCTTTAGAGGGTTGATTTTCTGCATTGAAGTCAGAAATCAGAATCTTGCACTTAATCCAAAGCCAGAAAATCCAGGTGAAGCATAAATCTCAGGACGCCATTCAAATTCCAATCCTGCAATCTCAGCATTGCGATAAGGATAAAATTTAATAGCATCTGCGATAAGGAGTCCAATACCAGTTAGAAATATTGCACCGCCGGTAACGCCAATGCCAATGAGAGCTGCTTTGACATTATCTAGGAAGCCTGCATCGAATTGCTTAAAATCGCTATATAGAACGAAACCTGCAGCAATCGGCGAAGCAATAACAACCGCAAGTCCAACACCAAAGAAACTCCAGCCAAGGACTTTATAGAGTTTAGACTCTTTTTCCCAATTATAATCTATTGGTTCTGTTAAATCTGCTTCCGAACCTTCGTCGATTTGCACAATCTTATCATCATAAAATTTATCATCATAAAATTTATCATCATAAAATTTATCATCCTAGGCAAATGCATTTCCCGTAAACAGAAAGAAAAGAAAACTTATAAACAGTACGCTCAACAAAGTGTTTTTCAATGATCAACTCCATCTTTTAGTTCTCCCCCCCTCTTTATTATCATACTTAACTCATCATAAAATAAACAGTCAAAAGATATATTCTGTATATGATTCGATTTAAACGATCTATGATTCGTGAGCACAGCTTATCATGTGGCGTATGCACTGCAGGTGCATAGCCACATGCGCAAGGCGTATCGGGCCTAGCCCGATAGCCGCGCCCTGTAAAAAAGATTATAGCGTCACAACAATGACTTGAGTTTGGGCATCTGTCAGCGTCATTTCATGGCCATCGATTTCAATCGTCACCTTGTCGCCATGTTTTTTTACACGTTTGAGCACGACATTGGGCAAAATCCCCATCTCGAGAATCGTTTTGCGGTCGGTGCCTTCGGCTTTGACTTGGCAAACTGTCACATCGGTATTTTCGGGCACGGCGGAGAGCAACAACTGCTGCTGATTGACGCGATGACGACATACGGAACACGGATCGGATTGCGACATTTGAGCATTTGAGCCGCCCATACAAGCCCCTTGATGCGGACAAGTGGAACGCGATTCAAAGAAACGCACAAAGCGTTCCATGCCTTCATCCGAGAGTGCATGCTCCAGACCACAAGCCTCCTCGCGAGCTTGCGCCTCATTCATTCCGAGAATATCGTGAAAGAATTGAAACAGCAGGACATGACGCGCGTAGACCCGGCGAGCCGCGACTTTACCCGTTTCGGTAAGACGAATAAATTTGCGCTGCTCGTATTCGAGATAACCGAGTTCCGCCAGCTGCTTGAGCGCCGGCGACACAGAAGACGCTTTGACATCTCGCGCGGTTGCAATATCGCGCACTCTGGCAAGCTCGCTGCCTTGCTGAAGCAGGTAAATCGTCTCAAGATAATCCTCAAGTGAGGGTGTAAGCATAATTATCCGTGGGAAAGAGGAGTATTAATGAGGCTAGCTTGAAATGCCGCCCCAAAACCGTTGTCAATGTTGACGACACTGACGCCTGAAGCACATGAATTCAGCATCGAAAGCAACGCCGAAACGCCGCCAAAAGATGCACCATACCCAATACTCGTCGGAACCGCAATAACTGGGCACGACACCAGACCAGCAATGACGCTTGGCAATGCGCCCTCCATGCCGGCGACAGCAATGATAACACGGGCAGACATGAAAACATCGAGTTTTGATAAAATTCGATGCAGGCCTGCCACACCGACATCATACAAACGAATAACTTCATTGCCTAGAAATTGCGCAGTCAAAGCAGCTTCTTCTGCCACAGGCATATCACTCGTGCCGCCCGTTGCCACTACAATTTTGCCACATGTCTTGGGGATCGGCATTTCTCCCACGATGCCGATACGCGCCATATCATGGTAAATCAGCTCAATCCCATGTTTTGCTTTGAGCTCCTGGGCACATAAACTGTCAAGCCGCGTAATGAGCACCCCCTTTTCTCGCGCTTTTTGAAGCGAACGAACGATGCCCGCAATCTGTTCAGCAGTTTTTCCAGCGCCATAAATGACTTCAGCTACATTCTGACGCATCCCGCGATGCCAATCTACGCGCGCGTATCCCAAATCCTCAAACGGCTCGCGCTGAATCTGCAACACAGCATCACAGACCTGAATCTGCCCGGATGCCACCTGATTTAATAAGATTTCGAGTTCTGTTTTTGTCATCGTTTTTTCTTGATGGGACTGCCCTTTAGAATCCTGCCGAGGCGCTGCCGGGCACGGCCCCCCTATCCAAATTAATCTTCCCAGCCGTCAAAGATGTGCTCGTCGTAAACGTTGTGTTCATCTTCGTCGTGAGCGGCGTACCAAACTTGGGCAAAGAAGGGATTACCTTTGGCGATTTCGTCATAATTCCAGGGGGTAGGCAGACATTCAGGGCACCAGTGACCGCCGAGCAGGATAAGCCGTGGTGAAGCTTCGAACTTATGTCCAAATTGGCATTCCCACTCAAGTTTTGTCGCCAAATCACCCGGTGTCATGGTTTCCGAAAGGCATTTACCGCCACGGAATGCAGCGGCTTTTTTCATATCATCAATATTCAGTTCGGACAGGGGTTTCGATTCATCGTAGCCATGATCGAGGATTTTGGGCGTTTCGGTCGGACGGCTCAAGTCCATCTCTTTCCATGTGGGGATGGCACGATATTTTTCCATGCTGCCATAAAATGCAGAAATACGGTCTTTGTGGCCGGTTTTAATCCAGTCCTGAGTGCCCATATCCTTTTTAAATGCCATGGGACGCATGCCGAGTTTGATCAAGGGGGCCGGCACTATTTTGGCCAAGTGATAAACTTTGGGCACGTGTTTGCCCATTTCTGCAAAATATTCATCGACAGGAGTATTGGCACGGAAATGCAAGTATTTTTCAAGCTCATCGGAATCCTGATACCAGTGGCCATGGAAATTTCTTTGCACAAACCAGTTGGCATCGAAGATCTTTTCTGGCGGCGGGCATGAGATGGTTTGGAGCAATTTGCATTCGAATTCATAGTTTGTCAGACGATATTCGGGACCGCTGCCAATATTATAAAATCGATTCCAGAATTCTTCGGGGACATCATCTTCACAGACATTGGCCAGTACGCGGCCGCTGTCTTCGACCGTTGCCCACTCGAGGACGCCACGAATGGGGACATGGAACATGATGGGATCATAGTTTTTCAAAATAGCCGGATATAAAATGCCCGACTGACGCAAGCTGACCCAATATTTGATGCCAGATTCAGCAAACATGCGTTCGGCAACAGTTTTAGATATCGCATAATGATCATAAATGCTGATCTGAATCGGATCGCCGGTACGTCCCCAATGCACGGGTTCATTACGCGCCCCTAACTGGGACACAGAACCGATATAGACGACTTTAGGCTGTTTATCCTCAGGCTGAGCCAGGACAGCTTTGATGATATATTCTGCAGCCGTCAGATTGACCTTACGCGTACTCTTGGGCTTGTAATCAGCCGCCGGCGAAACCATGCCGCCCACGTGGAGGACGTAATCAGACCCCGTTACACCCTCAAGTACATCTTCATACTTTGTCAAATCGCCCCAAACGACCTTGATTTTGCCTTCATAGGGGGCCAGTTTTTCGCGATTGACCTGGCTGGGACGCGCCAAAACGACGACATTAAAACGATCGAGACGTTTGACCAGCTCAAGCAAGCCAGCCTTGCCCATCGTGCCGGTTGCACCGGTTAAAAATACGGTTTTCTTTGATTGGTTTTCCATAACAATGCCAATAAATGAGATAGAAGATTTGCAGGACGCAAAGTTCTTGTGAGGTTTCCCCCCAAAGCCCCACGGTGTACGCAAAGGTCTTTTGGGGCTCCGCCCCAAACCCCGCCAAGGGGCTGAGCCCCTTGGAACCCACAATAGGTTTACCGTTTTGTGAGTCAGCCGAGCCCCCCAAAGTTCTTAGGCACGGCGCGAACCACGGCGACGCATGCCTAAGCATCCGAGAATTGCCAAAAGTACGGGAATCATGGCACCGTGAGCCGGTCTGCGGCTGTTCATAGCACAATCGCTGTCAACGAGATGATCGGGATTATCCTCATTGCCGTCATGATTGTTGTTATTTTCGCTGTCATTGCTGCCATCGTGATTGCCCTCATCATCATGGTTTCCAGAGTTATGATCGGAATCATGGTTTTGACAGGCACCATTGACACAAACGCCATTCTCACAACTTTGGTAAACATAACGCTGGTCTTCACCGCATGAACGTACGCTGCTGCCCATACAGTCTGTGACAAATGTCGCAGGATCGCATTCCGGTTCGATGTAAGTGACGCAAGCCCCGTCTCGACAAACCTGGCTTCCGCATGATGTCATAACATAACGGCCTTCAGCGGAACATGAACGAACCTGGCCATTGATGCATTCTGCAACGTATGTGGCTGCATCACATTCGACAGGTTTTTCGCCAGGAACATGGCATGCTCCGTCTGTGCAAGTCATGCCGTCACCGCATGGTGTCAGCACAAATTTCCCCTCATCAGAACAAGTTTGGACGCTATCTCCCACGCATGTCGGCTGATGACTGTTGACATCACATTCCGGAACAAAAGGTTCGGCACATCCCACGCCTTCCTGACAGACCTTTGGTGCCATACAATATTCCAAAGTGTAATTGTTATTCACGCATTTTTTGGCGCTTACATTGCCCCAGGCAT
>JAGBXG010000530.1 GCA_017629415.1 Pseudomonadota bacterium
CCGCTTTCCTGTCGCACACCCCTTCGTAAGTGATTTGCGATTTTGCGTACACCGTGCTTGCGACCCCCCATTGGTGTCGTTTTCGTAAGTGAAACGGGTACTGATTACTGACGTTTTAAGGGCTAAAGGGTGAGAATACTTGGAATCCCGTGACACGGGAACAGCTTTGCACGTGCGTATTACAACGAAACGAGGGGAATTTTCAACGATTTGCGGCACGTAGTGGGCGCAAAGCGCCCATAGTGCCGCCGGCCCTGCGTATCGGACGCAAAGCGGACGATAGCAGGGCTCTTCAAAGATATCCTATGAAAGTTATGCTATAAACGAAAACTTGTTTGTCTCGATGATTTCCGGGGCAATCTGTAGCTTTTGGGCAAGCTCATGTGACAGCGCAAACCCTTGCATTTCGGTCGGCCATAGGAATGGCGCCCCCTGGTATTGCACGTGCGCTTGCTCGAAGGCATGGGACAGGCGAGCCAGGCTGGACGGCGTAAAGGGCGAAAGAAGATCGCGACGCATCGCGCGGAAAAGCGCCTCCATTTCGATATCGAGAAAGGTGAAATGTTGGCTGAAAATCATGGCCGTGTGAAAATATTCAGGGATTTCGGTGATGATTTCGGCACCCAACGCAGCTGCCCACGATTTGAGAATGCCAAAAATGCGGCGCAAAAGTCCGCTGGAGGCGTAATCCTGACCGGGAAGCGGCGGATTTTGAAACGGCACAGACGGCGCCTGAAGCCGAAGATGCTCCACACAAAATGCCGGAAAACTCATGTTGAGACGGTCAATTCGAATATACTCCAGCCAAACGACGAGATGCATCAAAAGTTCAGATTTGTCGCCAACTTGCGTCCAAACCCCAAGTGTATGGCGGTCAAAGACATCATTGTCCTCAAGTTCAATCCAGATTTTGACAAAACCTTGATGATGCCAGTGCTTCAGACAACCAGTCTGGGCAAAAATCTCGGCAAGCGCCTCAGTCGTCCAACGATGACAAAAAGCCCCCGGCTTGGAAAGCTCAAAAAAATCACCGCAACAATCATGCGGCTTCTGGCTTTTGGGGAACAATGTGACGCCGCTAAGCATATCACTTAAAGCATGATAACGACGCTGAGGTGTATCGAGCATTTTATTTTGGGGTCAGGCGTTTTTAGGGTGAAGCATACGCAAAGTTCTTTTGGGGCTCTGCCCCAAACCCCGCCAAGGGGCTGAGCCCCTTGGAACCCACCATAGATTTGACGTTTTTGCAGGTGAGACGGGTACTGATAACTAGCTTTTTTGAGAAAAATGGGGACCCGTTCCCCCAATTTTCATCATACCACTTCGTAAGCGATTTGTGACTTTGCGTACGCCGTGGAGGTTTAGGGTGGAGCGTTTTTGTCACCTAGATGATGTTCTCGTCCGGATCATAAAGGAACGAAATGCAATAGAGGTCGAGTCCGAACGCCCAGACGTGACGCAAAGAACGGACGATATTTTCGTAATTCTCTTTTTCCTGGACAGACCATGTTTCAGGCGGCTGTTTCGGGGAACGCAGGAGAGCATCAAATCCGGCTTCATCGAGGATTGTAATTTTACGGCCGTTACCTTTGAGATTTTGGACTTTATCGTGTTTGGTGCCGCCGGTGCCTTTAGACCCCAAAATGAGATAGTCGATATTATGTGAAATCGAGTTTTGGGTTTCGATACCGACATCAATCAGCGCATCTTCAGCATCTGGACGCGCCATATGAGAAAGACGGCCGGCAATGACGGCTTTTTTGGTCTCTTTGAAGCTGTCTCCGCCCATGGCTACCGTCAAAAGCGCTTCGACCTGGTTCATATCGAGGAACCCCCAGTCAATATCTTCGACAGGGGATGTGAAATGGGCGATGTCACTGTGAATGAAATCATCGCTGCAGGCTTCATTCTCAAGATAAGCAAAAGCTTGTTTGAGAAGATTATCCTGACGGCCATCGGTAATGATTCTGAATCGACGCTGACCGGCATCTCGCATGATAATGAGCAATGCCACGGCTTCGGCGACAGTCGTAATGGCAGCTGGAGGATCCATGATGAGCTTTTCAAGTGCAGCTTCCCAGCCATTCATCAGATTTGGCGGCAAACCCAAGGCGCGCTGTGAAAAATCGCCAAGACGCTGATAACGCTCGACAAGCGTCATATCGCGAGAACCAATGACATTGATGGTGTCTTCGATAAAACCAGAATAAATATCGTATGCATAAAGAGACATTTTTTTATCCTATGTAATTGGGTTCAACGCTTTTCTTATTGTTTTGTGGGGCGCTGCCCCACACACCGATTTCTTTTTGTTTTGTGGGGCGCTGCCCCA
>JAGBXG010000531.1 GCA_017629415.1 Pseudomonadota bacterium
CCCCCGGTGTGGGGGTCGGCGCGTATTGGCGCAGCAAAGAGCGCCGCAGGGGGCGTCTGCCCCCTACAAATTTTTATAATGTCCTTTGAGCGTGAGTTCCACGCGAGAATGTGAGGCCACGCGTGTGCCTGGAGCTGGCCATTGTGTGGAGACGTAGCCAGAATCCTGGAGATTGACACCGAGGCAGGCGTTATTGGCCATTTCCATAGCTGTTGCCGCGGTTTTACCTCGGAAATCCGGCACGGTAACGAGATCGCCGCAATCCTGATAAGCCGGAACAGTGATGACAGATTCAGGGGGTTCCGTGCCAGGCAAAGTTTGTTCGGCCAAAGTCTGGAACGGATCGAGCACACCATCGCTGACGGCTTTTGGAAAAACGCCGCGATAAGGAAGGACTTGTGTCACGATTTCGGAAAACACTGGTGCTGCAACAAAGCCGCCGCTGTGTTGGATACGCGGAGCATCGACGAAGACGACGACGACGATATTGGGATCGTCGATGGGGGCAATGCCGATGAAATTGGCCATATAAAGGTTGCCGTAACTGCGTGTTTTGGGGTCGATTTTTTGTGCAGTTCCTGTTTTGCCACCGACGCGATAGCCGGAGACCCAAGCGCGAGTGCCTGTGCCTTCGGCGACGACGCGTTCCATGGCTTGGCGCACTTGAGCGGCGCTTTTTTCGCTGATGACATCCATGACGAATTCCGGCTTGCCTTCATGAATGACATTGCCATGATGATCGCGGATTTCTTTGATGAGCCAGGGTTTCATGCGTTTTCCGCCGTTCGCGACAGTAGCGATGGCGACGGCAATTTGAATGGGTGAAACGCTGATACCGTGTCCGAAAGCAATGTTTGAAAACATGATTTCGGGCCATTTTTGGGGTTTTGACAAAATGCCGGCGGATTCACCGGCGATATTGATGCCTGTTTTTTCGCCGAAACCGAATTTTTTCAAATATTGATAAAATCCTTCTTTGCCCAATTTTTGGGCCAGATGATAGGCGCCGATGTTTGAAGATTCGCTGACAACGGTTTCGGCGGTCATATTGGGAATGGTATGGGTATCGCTGATGGTATGTTTGCCGATGCGCAGTTTGCCGTGATCCTGCGAAACAGGGTCATTGGCGCGGACTTTGGCGCCATCGACAGCGGCGGCATAAGTGACGACTTTCATCATGCTGCCGGGTTCATAGGCATCTAAAACAGCGCGATTGCGCATATCTTCTTTGCGATAATCTTTATATCGATTGGGATTGAATCGCGGCCAATTTGCCATGGCGAGCACTTCGCCGGTATAGGGATCGAGCACGACGGCGACGGCAGCCGATGCCGATTGTGCACGGCAGACGCGTTCCAGGGCTGTTTCAGCCACTTTCTGGATATATTGATCAATGGTCAAAACAATGGAACTGCCTTCCAATGTATTGAGGCGCGGTGAATCTGTTGTCAGAATCATGCGTCCATGGGAATCACGCATCCCCCGTATGCGCAGGACATCGCCGCGCAAATATTTGTCGTATGCGGATTCAATGCCTTCCAGCCCGACGTTATCGAGTCCGACAAAGCCCAGGATTTGTCCTGCCAATTCCTGGCCGGGATAATAACGTTTGCTTTCGCGCTTGGTGCCGACGCCGCTCAGCTTAAGTTTTTTGACAGCCTGACCTTTTTCAGGCGTAGTTTTTCGGACAATCCAGACAAAGTTTGCATCCGAATTCAGTTTTTTTCGGATTTCGGCCACATCCATTTCCAAAGCCTGGCTTAAAGCAAGAGCGGCTTTATCGACATCTTTAATCTGTTTGGGATGTGCAAAGACACTAGGTGTTTCGACACTGATGGCCAGTTCATAGCCTTCGCGA